>CAZIDT010000162.1:0-4442 GCA_964537855.1 uncultured Nitrosomonas sp. | reverse complement strand
CCGCTGAGATGATACAAGCACTTGCTGTAGCTTTTCGTGGAGTTGATGTAGCTGCATTTTTAGATGCGACATTTCAAGCCAATCGATTTCCTCCTCAGGAAAATCCAAAGCAGCTTCGATTTGTATGCGCATATCAGTCAATGCTCGAACCAATTCGTGAATTACTTCTGAAAATTCGCCTTGCAAAGAGCGTAATGCACATCGTGCTGCGCCAGTGGTACTAGCGTCGATTAAATCAGCTACGCCCTCAGCCTGTACCAGATCGATTTTATTATTCAAGTAGGCGCGCAACGTAAATTCACCGGGTTCAGCCAAGCGAGCGCCTAGCGTTAGGCATCGTTTCAATAATAAATTGATAACCGCTGGTCCCCCATGCCCATGAAGTTCTAGAACATCTTCACCCGTGTAAGAATGGGGAGCAGCATAATAGATGGCAATCCCTTGATCAATAACTTCATGATGTTGATCGAGAAAATAATTCAAACTGGCGTAGCGTGGCTTAGGCAAACTTCCCAGTAATTGCTTTGCCATTTCCTCTAAATTGTTGCCAGAGATACGGATGATTCCTATCCCGCCACGTCCTGGTGGTGTTGCAATAGCAGCAATGATGTCACTGCTGTGCATGAAATATGACTAGCTCTAAACGTTAACGAATCTAATTAATAAGGAATGCGAAAAAAGATTTATTACCCGAATCTCAACTGATGAATGAGTATTGTTTATTAAAATACTCATTCATCGGTATTACCCTATTTCTTTTCTTTTGATTTCTTTTTCACTGACGAATCACCACTTGCTGGCTGACCGTACAAACGCGTGATTTGCCACTGCTGCAGAATAGATAAAATATTATTTACCAAGGAATACAATACAAGCCCTGCGGGAAAGAAAAAGAAGAATATACTAAAAGCAATTGGCATGATTTGCAAAACCTTAGCCTGGATAGGGTCCGTAGGTTTAGGATTTAGCTTAAACTGAATAAACATTGATATCCCCATTAATAAGGGCATAACATAAAATGGATCGGGCGAAGATAAATCAGTGATCCATAATGCAAACGGAGCATATCGTAACTCAACTGCCGCAAGAATTACCCAGAAAAGTGCAATAAATACAGGTATTTGCACCAGAATAGGCAAGCATCCACCTAAGGGGTTAATTTTTTCTTCTTTGTAAAGCTCCATCATCGCCTGATGCATCTGCTGACGGTCACTCTTGTATTGTTCCTGTATACGCTGCAACTTAGGAGTTACAAGACGCAATTTAGCCATAGACCGGTAGCCAGCAGCTGATAATGGGAAAAACAAAAGTTTAACTGTCATAGTCAGCAAGATAATCGCAATACCCCAATTACCAACCCATTCGTGATAAAACGACAGCAACCAGAACAGTGGAGCTGCGATCACGGTCAACCAGCTATAGTCAACGGTCAATTCTAGGCCAGGCGCCAATTCTGCCAGTTTATCTTGCTCTTGTGGTCCAGCATAAAGTGGCATTGAAATACTCGTTGTTTTTCCTGGATCAATTGCACCTACTGGAGAAATAACCCCGGCTGTATATAAATTGTCATTTTGACGCTTTGCAAAATATTCACGAGGCGTTTTTTGTGGAGGAAGCCATGCGGAAAGAAAATAGTGTTCCAACATTGCAATCCAGCCATTATCGGCATTTCGAGGATAGTCTGCTTTATTTTTATCCAAATCAGAAAATTGAATTTTCTGAAATTTCTCTTCTTCCGTATAAATCGCAGCACCGAGATAAGTCGGAATCATCATCGTTGCACCTGCAGGTGGATTACTGTCTCGCAGCATTTGAAAATAAGCAAATGGGCGAACAATTTCCTCGCTTTGATTATCTATCTCAAATCGAACATCGATAACATAGCTTCCGCGATTAAACGTATAAATTTTAGTGACTTGAACCTCATTTTCCCGTGGCGCAACAAGACGAATTTCGATTTTATCTTGATCGGCTTCGAGACTATACTCGCGTACTTTAGACTCTAACGTATAATGCGTTTTGTGAGTAGGAAATCCTTCGCCAATTAATCCAGATTGCGCTACGCTAGTCTGTGAAGCATCGCTATGCAAAAGGGCATAAGGTATTTCTTTGTTTTCCCTTGAGGGATGTTTAAGCAATTCCAGTTTACGTAAATCCCCGCCTACTGTATCAATCTCAGCGATCACCATATCGGTAATAACTTTGATTTGCTCACCAGTCGGTAAATTACGGGGCATCCCTGCCGATGTTGATGCTGCATCAATCCCTGATGCACGATCCTGATTTGATTGGGAGGAAACAAGCGCATCGCCTGGTATTGGAGGCGAATCAGGGCCTTGTTGGGAAACAGGATTATTTTCAGTTACCAGAGTACCGGTAGCAAGTTGATCCAATCGTTCTTGCTCCTTCATCCAACCTTCCCAAATAAACAGTAACGAAGTGATAAAAATAAAAACTAAAACAAGCTTCTTTGTTTCCATCTTAAATTAAACGTATTATTTTTTACGGTAGATCTTTCCAAAATAGGAAGTTGATCATTATTATTAAAATTTTACTATCTTTCAGGGAACAGGATCATAACCACCCGGACTCCAAGGATGGCAACGCAAAATGCGCTTAATACTTAATGCTATTCCCTTCATAACACCATATTTTAGCAGAGCTTCTCTCGCATACATTGAACATGTCGGGCTATAGCGGCAAGAAGGTGGTAATAAAGGACTAAGGCAATACTGATAAAGTGCAATGAGTTTGATTAACAATTGCCGCATCGCTTTGCCTTTAACATCAGTACCTCAGCTTCTTTTACGATACCAGCAGGGTCAATCTTGGTACCCGCCGGTAAATTTCGCAATCTAAAAATGTAATCGTTATTACCAAGCTTGTGCCTGTGCAAACGAAAAACCTCTCTCAATAACCGCTTTAGTTTATTTCGTTTCACGGCATTCTGCGCTACTTTTCTTGCAACAACCAAACCAAGCCTAGGAAAATTACTTCTATTTGGCTTCAAATATAGCTGCAATAATTGGCAACTTACAGAATGTTTGAACTGAATAACCGATTGAAACTCGCTTGCCTGATGAAGTCTGAATTTTTTAGGAAATGAAAAGATTCTCTTTCACCTAATCGTTCGATAAAAGGCAGTTTTTTCTACTTCAAGCCTACTCCAAGTTCGAGGCTTAGACACTCAAACGTGCACGGCCTTTTGCTCGACGTGCTCGAATAACAGCAGCGCCACTACGGGTTCTCATGCGAACAAGAAAACCATGAGTACGTTTTCTTCTGACAACAGAGGGTTGATAAGTGCGTTTCATCTTAAATTTTCTTTTTAGTTGATCAAATAAATTTAAACTTCATTTTGTAACTGCATATTACAACCTTTTAACGGTGGTAGTGTCAACTTTAAATTTAACCCGATTAATTGTGCTGAATATTTACCCTAATAAACTACACGAGCAATTCACTTGGCTCGTACGTGAGTACAGTTGCTCCCGAACTTACAGATGAGAATAATCATGCTTCGTTTCTTTACTCGATTCAGTAAGAACAATTGTTAATTATTGTAAAGGTATAAGCCATGACGCATACAAATATGACCATTGATCAGAGGATTCTAGATCGCCGCTCAACAATACCCTTCCTTTGTCCCTATCAGCTAGGCCTTAAACAAGGCAAGCGCGCTCTAAAGCGACGCTCAGGTAGCGGTGCTGCTTATGTTGATACCTATTCGACTTATATCGCGCTTTGCACCATTATAACAATCATCCTCAGTGCATTGGACGCTTTGCTTACACTTAATATTCTCGCGAGAGGGGGTATAGAACTTAATAATTTTATGGCGGTACTCATTGATGATAGTACTGAGAAATTTGTAAGTATTAAGCTTGCGCTTACATCGCTAGCAATGATCTTTCTCTCGATCCATCATCATGTTGAATTAACACGATCGGTAAAAGTTAAACACTTATTGGTACTAATACTAATCGGTTACAGTACACTCATCTGCTACGAAGCTGGAATACTATTCTACGCTAGTAAATATTAATCGCGGTTGTGTATTGAAGTTGGCTAATTTTTCGCAACAAAATAGGTAGCAACCTTCTCCAAGTCATCTAAAGCGAGAGTTCCTGCGGCGAGGCGAAGCCGTAAGTAGGCTAATAGATAGTTATACTTTGCTTCTGCAAGATTAACTTGCGCTGAAAATAGCTGTCTTTGAGCATCCAGCAAATCGAGGTTGATACGTACGCCACCTTTAATGCTTTTGTCGGTGGCTTGCACAAGTAATAACGCTGAATCGACAGCTAATTCGAGTGAGTCAATTCGTTTAATACTGCTTTGTGCCAATTGAAATTGCTTGCGTAGTTCAACCAGCACACGATCACGGATTGCATCAAATTCCGCACCAGCTCTTGCATGATTCGCTTGAGCTTGATCAGTTGTTG
>CAZIDT010000161.1:0-4442 GCA_964537855.1 uncultured Nitrosomonas sp. | reverse complement strand
GACTTCTTCAGCGATTCCCACTGCGAATCGATTGAGTTCGCAAAAGGAATCGTCATTAGGTAACGAATTACAATTTATCTGCGTGCTTACTTAGGTAATCAGCTACCCCTTCAGGACTTGCTTTCATCCCAGGATCGCCATTTTTCCAACCAGCCGGGCACAATTCACCGTGTTCTTCAAAGAAACGGAGTGCATCAACCATGCGCAACATTTCGTCCACATCACGCCCCAATGGAAGATCGTTAACCACTTCGTGGCGTACAATCCCTTTCCGATCGATCAAGAATGATCCCCTTAATGCAATATGGTTGGGTAGATCAACGCCATACGCAGTCATGATTTCACCTCCCAAATCCGCCACCAAAGTAAGATCGATTGGACCAATGCCTCCTTGGGTAATTGGGGTATTGCGCCATGCGTGGTGGGTAAATTGTGAATCAACCGATATTCCGATTAATTCGACATTGCGTTGTTGAAATTCTTTGGCCCGATGCGAATGTGCAATAATCTCAGACGGACACACAAAGGTAAAATCCAATGGGTAGAAAAAAAGAACTGCGTATTTGTCACGGATATGCGAGTAAAGATTGTAATTATCTTCGAAGCTTCCGTTGGGCAGAATGGCCGGCTTGGTAAAATCCGGTGCAGGACGTGTAACAAGTGACATGCGTATTTTTCCTCTTTGTTATTAACACTAATTTAATGTGACGAATGATGACCTAATTTTTTCACTTAGGCTCATTAAATATTCTAAGATTAAACCCGTCACACAACAAACTTTATTACATCACTAGGCGTTAAACCTTTTTGAGTTAAGCCTTGGCAGCTTCACTGCCATTGAGACAATCGCCACTCTAGCCATTGCTGAATTTTTTCGAAAATTTCATGCCGCAGTGGTTCTGCAGAAAAAAAATGTTCATGATGATTCAATTCAGGGTACGCTAAGATTTGATTATCAGGATGGTTATGCAAGGTCACTTGCGCAAAATCACGATTACCCCAACTCGCTGTAATCGGATCATGCGCTGAATAAACCAAATAATAAGGCCAGTTAAATGTAGTCATTTGACGGCGGAAAGTCACGATTTCCTCCTCAATTCCTTTAACATAGCGAAGTAGCGTTTGCCGGATAAACCAGCCATCTGCACGAATTCGGGCTCTTTCTTGTTGATCATCGGTAAGATAGTTCACAACCCAATCCGGTGTCGTCGGGGTAAACAACGATCGCAAACCTGGCCAGGATAACATCTCAAAGATTCCGTCTAAAATGGGCACAACTAGCAACGCAATTGCCTGATTTGCGATCCTTAACGGCAACAACTCATCATGTGGATGGAGAAAATGCTCCTCAGCATGAAACGAAAGCTTGATCAGCGGATTAGCAAACCATCCACGCCAGCCAGGTAGTTCGGAAACTGCAAATGCTGGCCCTAAAAAAACCACACCAGCGACACGCTTCGCATAAACTGGATTATCTGCATTTTGGAGAAAATAAGAAGCTGTAATCAATGATCCCAAGCTATGCGACACGACAAAAATAGGCTTTGCTGCTAAGCCTTGCTCGTCACAAAGGGAAATCAATTGGCGAAGTGCCAGATCTAAGCTTTCTCTCAATCGGTCCAGATTTTGTAAAGGAATCTGTGCCAAATAAGCATCGCTAATTTCCTGTTTCTCAGCACCTGCTATCAGTGCCAAATCAGCCCGACGCAATGCAGGATTAGAAAGACCATGTCCATACAGATCAAAACCTGCGACCAGAAAGTTTTTAGCAAAAAAATGAGCAACTTCTGCATAGCGACCAATGTACTCATTCATGCCGTGAACTAACAGCAGACACGCTTTAGCCTGTTGAAGGTCTTCGGGATGAACCATGCGCACGATTAATGGATCAGAATTACTCTGCTGAGAGTTGATTTCAAATTCTTTTCCCCAGCGAGGATAGGGTTCTGTCACCGATTGTCGATGGACACAACCAACACAAGCGCCAGCCAATATTAAGATAAGAAAAATAGAACGTAAATAACGCAGGAACCTATAATCCCAACAAATTAACCGGAACAACTTACTACTTCCACGTTATTGTTTGTGATGGATAATACTTAGGCTCATGCTACTCGCTGACGCGACTAACTGTGCTGTGATAGAAGGAGACAACACAAGTGGATTACCCTCGCCAAATCGAATACTTGACTCCGAGACAGGCTCACAAGCGCGCATCAATTTAATCTCATCGGATGCTCGTGAACATACCAGCTCATAAAGCTCATTCGCCCACTTTGCTTCTTGTTCAGGAATCGATCGCGATTCAGTGGCTGGGCTTTTATTTCTTCCCCCGCTTTCCGATCGGAAATACCCCAATTTACTGACACTTGGAGTATGCTCAAATTCGATACGGTAAATCGACTGCCGGCCTCCTAGAAGCGGCATTTCTTTAATAAATGTAGTAGTACTGACTTGGGCATAACCAGCAGCTTGTAATTTAGCCTGGATTTCAGTCTGCGACATATCGAGTGAGACCCCTTCTATGCGTAGACTGAGCATGCCAGTAATTAACGCTGAGTCAGTGCTTGGCTGATTTTCTGATGCAAGCAAATTTGATGGATGTGCGAAAAAAATTCCTATTAAAAATAAGGCGTGAATAATAAAATGAGCATAAAAATAATGAGAAAACATAAAATTATCTCCAATCAGCATCAGCTGACGCGGTTCTACTGTTTATAGAATTATTCCTATCTCCGTCAAACCCTAAAACAACAAGCAGAAAACGACCGCACGCCGTTGAGTGAGTAGGTGTTATGAGAAATAATCTGGAATTGGGCCGGGTCCATTTTAACATCCTGAACACAGAGCGTATCCGCGGCCAATAATTCACCAGCGATGTCGATGGGATTCAATTCACATCGTGCGCCTCGTATCAATCCCACTAGTTTCATGGCATCCTTACCAAAGGATTCCAAGCTGAGTGATTCAAAATAGGCTTTCTTTCCTTTTGCATCGATTTGGCAGAAATGATCGTTTAAATCACAGATCATACGGACCTCTTGTTCATAACGCCGACTGGAAAATTGGGTTGAGATCAGGTCACTCAAATCAGCTTCTTCAAAACGACCGCGCTGGATGATCGCATCGATTTTCTTGGTGAGCAACTCCGGTTGATACTGGATGGTGATGGCTTTGTTATCGGGAATATTAAATACCAGTGCAACGCCGCGATGACCGTCGGCATAGTGACTCCATAACACCGGATCATGATAGATCGCTGAAAAACAAACCATGCCGTAACGCTCACTGACTTGTTTCTTAAATGTTTCCAAGTTGTTCTTGAATTCTAGATCCGATAATTCAGATAGCGATAATTCAAGCAAATCATCGATTTCATTGAAGTGAGAAAGCTTCAAGCGACGATCGCGCAATGCTTTCAGTGCGGATTCTGCAGTAAGGTAGTGATAGACAATCATGAAAGGAAATTACCTGAAAAAATCATTTTAAAAAAATATTAGCTTACTCTGTTAATCACTTCGGTAGTTGGCAAAATCCCTGCGCGGGAATATCAAGTGCTGCGTTAAATTTACTGGATAGATTCTGGAAGGCAATCCAAGCGGTAAGCTCCACGATTTCATCTTCGCTGTATGATTTTCTTAAACGCTGAAAAAGCGTGTCATCGACCCGCCGATGGGAATCTGTCATGGCTTCTGCATAGGCTAGCGCAACGCGCTCTTTTTCAGAAAATATCGAGTTCGATTCGTAATTCTCCAATACAACCAGATTCTCAAGCGATATGCCGTTCTTCAGAAGCGTCGAAGCGCTGATGTCCGTACAGAATGCACAGTGATTCATTTGCGAAATACGGTTTGAAACCAAAGCCCGCAATTGGGGATTCAACGGTGACTGTTTTCGATCCAAACAGCGATAAAAAGCTTGTAGCCCATACAGCAGCCGCGGTGATCTCCCCCAGATCCAAGCTGGCTCAAGGGTTGTGCCATATTTGAGCTTTTGTGCCCAAAAAATCAAACGCACTAATAACGGATACTGCTTAATGGTTTTTTTAGCAATTCTCAACATGAAATAGGCCCCTCCCCTTTTCTACACAACGACTCCCGATTTTGTTCTCACTGGCCCAACTTATATACTTTTCATACCTGATTCAGTTCTGATTCAGGCGGTTAGGTTTAGAGTGAATGTCATCAACATTTCTAATCTAAACTAAACTGTAAGGGGAAGCAAAATGAACACGTTCATCGCTGATCAAACCAGTTGCCACCCACAACGAAGCGATATTAACCGATATTCAGCAACGCAAAACCCAAGCATAGCACGCGATCAGCCACATCGCTGGGTAGGGTTATTCCTCGTGTTGGGTATCCTGATTTTAGCAGGTTGTAAAACAGTTCCGATTCAAGACCGCAATTATGCGGATCGAGGTGGATTCTGGGAGCAAGGTA
>CAZIDT010000160.1:0-4471 GCA_964537855.1 uncultured Nitrosomonas sp. | reverse complement strand
ATTTCTGATTTATCAAAATGCATCCCTTGGCCTCGTTATGGCGCTCGCAATGATATTAAATCTCTTACTCGCCGCGTTGGTCGGAGTCATTATTCCATTGACCCGCAAGAAATTAGGCCGCGACCCTGCTATCGGTTCCAGCGTGTTAATCACAGCCGTTACTGATAGTGGGGGATTTTTTATCTTCCTAGGATTAGCAACACTGTTACTTCTGTAATATGTAATAACACCTTTACCTACCATGGTCTATGACATCTGTTACCAACCATACAACTAGCACTTCATTAATTACCGCCGGATAGTCACTTCATTTTGCTGCTCTCGCGTAACCAATTTAGCCAGAGCATCCAATTCCTCTGATAATAAAATGAGCAAATCATCCAATGTGACGATCCCCACTAACTTCTCTTCCCTATCGACTACTGGTAACCGACGCACCCCTTTTGCCCGCATGTATTTAATTGCTTCAAAAACCCCAGTTTCTTCTTTGACCGCCGCAAAACCAGTCATCATGATATCGCCTACGGTAATCGCATCAGGATCAAGTCCTGGTGCGATTACTTCAACCACCAAATCACGGTCGGTCACAATACCAACTGGAACACGCTTACCATCTTGCTCATCGACGATTAGAACACTTCCCACATGCTGATCGCGCATTAATTTAGCTGCTCCTGCAATTGTCTCCTCAGCTTGCATCACAACGACCTTGCGATTACAAATCTCACCAATTGACATTCTTTCTCCTTTTTTTTAAATAACCATATATTATGGCTAATATAGCGAAAACCATTGATGAGATAAATACGTAGCACTACTTAGTGATGTGATGCAATGTTTTACTTCCCAACCATCTCACTCGCTGCAAGAGAATGACTTGCTTTTTTGGAACTAGACATGACTCATTTCAACAATAATTCAGAATTATCCATTGTAGATGCTATTCTTAGCCCCAGCTTATTAGTGCTTCTAGATGCCTTCTCTGAGGCATTGCTATTAGTCGATGATCAAGGAATGATGCGTATGGTCAATCTAGCTGCTCAGAAATTAACGGGATACACCCATGAGCAACTACTAGGCAAATCGATTGATCTCCTGATCCCATCAAGATATCGGGCTTATCATCATCAGTATATAAAAGCTTATTTTAAAGAGCCCCGTAAGCGGGCCATAGGAAATGGTCGCAACCTTGCACTATTAAAACAAGATCAGCAGGAAATATTGATTGATATCGGTTTAAAACCTTTTACGATAAGTGATCGATCATTTGTTCTCGTTAACATCAATATAGCAAACCAACAGCTCCAAGTAGAACAGGAGCTGCAAGAAATCGAGGAACGATTTCTCTTAGCCAAGCAAGCTGCCGGATTAGGTATATTTGATTTAGATCTGCAACACCAGATTATTTACCAAGATGATCGCATGGGCGAACTCTGGGGTGAGCTTTCGACTCGCTCATGCACCTATGAAACCTTTCTTTCTGCGATTCATCCGAAAGATTGCACACGCTACCAAGCAGCTTTGAATAAAGCAACTGATCCGACTGGAGACGGAGAATTTACGATTGAAGTAAGAGTCATTCAAGCGAAGATAGGCTCGGAAAAGTGGATCAATTTGATCGGAAAAGTTCATTTCAGCGAAGGGAAAGCTAGTCGAGTCATTGGTATTGTGCAAGATATTACCAAGCAAAAGAAATTGGAAAAAGAGTTGCAAAATTTTCGTTCAGAAGAAGAATCGCTATTTAAACAACAAGTAGCTATTCACACAGCTTCAGCCATAGCGCACGAACTGAATCAGCCCCTCACTGCAATCTCTGCCTATAGTGAAGTAGCACTGAATATCTTAGAAAAAAATCCGAATCAACGAAGCAAAATTAAAGAATCTCTACAAAATTGTGTTACCCAAGCCCAACGTGCTGGTGATAGCCTACATGAATTGATAGCCTCCTTACATAAAGCCGATGCTTACATCGAAAATCTTGATCTCAATGAAATCATTCTAGACGCTTTACATGCTGTTCGTAGTAATGGATTTAGCGATTTTCATCAAATCTTACAGCTCGAATCCAATCTACCGACTGTCTCAGCTAATCGCTTACAAATTAAAAAGGCCGTAATCAATTTATTGAGAAACGCGGTAGAAGCGATGAGTTTAGCAAATGTAGCCAATTCTGCGATAACCATTACAGTGAATACCATGGCCAAAGAAAAACTGGCACTCGTAACGATTGAAGATCGTGGTCCTGGGATTAATTCCCAAATTATTCATCAAATATTTGATCCATTTTTCACCACAAAACCTACTGGTATCGGCATGGGGTTATCGATCAGTCGCGCACTAATCGAAGCTAATGGAGGCCAGCTCTGGGTCGATCCCAACAGCTCAACTGGTGCTAAATTTTACTTTACCCTTCCTTTTACTTCATGAGCAACTACCCACCTACCGTTTTTATCATTGATGATGATGCAGCTGTTCGTGACTCATTAACCCTTCTGCTTAAACAAGAAGCTATCCATGTACAATCATTTTTCAGTGCAGAAGCATTTCTGGGTGTTTATCAGCCTGATTTTACCGGGTGCATCTTATTAGATATTCGCATGCCTGGAAATGATGGACTAACACTTCAGGAAGAGCTTAAGCAACGGAAGAGTCAATTACCGATTATTTTTTTGACAGGTTATGGCAGTATCCCATTGAGTGTCAAAGCCATGAAAGCGGGCGCTATCGATTTTCTAACTAAACCAGTTACCCGCACTAAACTTCTTGCCAGCATTCAATCTGCATTTCTGGAAGCATACAAAACACGACATGCCGCTGAACATCACCAAGATGCCCTATCTCGCATTGTCACATTAACTGAACGCGAGCAAGAAATCATGACATTAGTTGTACAAGGTTATTCCAATAAAGAAATTGCTCAACGTCTGCATATCAGTTTCAGGACTGTTGAAATCCACCGCTCTCATATTCTGCACAAAACAGGAGCCCACAATCTGTTAGACCTCGTCCGCATTGCTCAGGAAATTGGACTTAACATTTCTGAAATTAAATCGCCCTCGAATAACTAGGGAATTCTGTAGTTACAATTTAAAATCCATCATACGAAAAAACCATGGACTAAAAAGCGATCTATTAATACACTCAAAATTTCTAGATTCCAATCTTTTGCTAATGAAAGGAGAAAATAGCGTGCTCAGATCGCTATATATTATTAAATGTTTGATTCTAGCTGTTATCAGCAGTCTGTTCTTAGCGCCATTTACTCAAGCGCAGCAGCCTAATAAGGTCCCATTTACCGTAGAAGTGTTAGCTAGTGGGCTCAATCATCCTTGGAGCATGGCTTTTCTACCAGATGACCGTATTTTGATAGCTGAACGTGTAGGTCGAATGCGTATCGTCATGGCAGATGGCAGCCCCTCCGAACCATCTATCTCAGGATTACCTAATCTGCTTGCTCAAGACCAAGGTGGTTTATTAGGTATCGCTCTTGATCCGGATTTTGTGCGTAACCAGCAACTCTATTTCTCCTATACTGAACAGCAAGGGAATTTGGCTGGTACGGCTGTTGCTCGTGCTAAATTGGTCGGTAATCAATTAAAAGATGTGCAGGTCATTTTTCGTCAAACTCCAAAAACTGACGGTACCAAACACTTTGGATCGCGACTTGTTGTTGCGCCGAATGGCAATCTATTCGTTACATTGGGTGATCGTTTTACTTATATGAATAAAGCTCAGTTGCTTGATAACCATATCGGCAAGTTAATCCGTATCCGAAAAGATGGAAGCATTCCACCAGACAATCCATTTGCAAAGCATTCAATCGCCAAGCCGGAAATTTGGTCCTATGGACACCGTCATATTCAAGGAGCGGCTATTCATCCCGGAACTGGTACTTTATGGATTCATGAGCATGGTCCGCGGGGTGGCGATGAAATCAATATTCCAGCTGCAGGTAAAAACTATGGTTGGCCGCTCGCGAGTTACGGCATCCATTATTCGATGGAACCAATCAAAGATGAACATGCTGAACAAGGTTTTGAAGAACCCATTTACTACTGGAATCCGGCCATAGCTCCTTCAGGGATGATGTTCTACCGCGGTAATATGTTCCCCGAATGGAAAGGAAATTTATTTATTGGCTCACTCGTCGGAAAACATCTAGTTCGTCTAGTTGTCGACAGTAACCGAGTTATTAGTGAAGAAAAATTGCTGATGAATCGAGCACGTATCCGTGATGTTACAGAAGGACCCGATGGCGCTATTTATCTGCTAACTGATGATACCAATGGTTTATTACTTAAATTATCACGTGCCACTTCATGAATGAAATGGTTTAATACAACACGGTATTTCTAGAGGCAGGTTTATTGTGTCATTAGAGGTGATATAAATACACCTTATGAATATTACGACTTCGGTAGACAGTTTTGATAAATTAAACTGTTTACAAGGAGACGTTGATGAATCTACA
>CAZIDT010000159.1:0-4472 GCA_964537855.1 uncultured Nitrosomonas sp. | reverse complement strand
TTATCTTCACCCTTATCAGGCATTGAGTCACGTTCCATCATAATGCTGGGAGGATATTGCCCTGGTTTTGGGTCACCACACGCAGTTAACATAAACGCTGCTAGTACAGCTGCAAAAAGTGCAAATCTCATTTTAGTCTCCTATTAAACAAATATGATGAATTAACTTATTTTATTTAACTTCTTTAACTGCTAGACCATTCATATCTAAAACAGCCACCTCTTTAATAGCAGAATTACACAAGGCTGTCCAGAAATTTATGTATCAAGAAAATGAATGGACAGCTATTACCTCTACGATACAAGAGCTTACTCTATAGGTAACAAAACTAACTATATAATATCCTCTGTCAATTTTTTATTAATATTTAGGCTCATTTAATTTTATTTTGTAATAAAGAGGTCCAATGACACAGATTATCAGTTCAGTTTTAATTGCTTTTCGTAATCTTTTTAATTTGAAGATTCAATGGATACTCATCTGGCCTTTACTCGTCTCTTGCTTGATCTGGATCTCACTAAGTCACTTTCTTTGGGCTCCGGTATCGGGTTCGATCGTAGAATTTATCTCAACGACCCAAATTCAAGATTGGCTTGAAGAATCTTATTTATTGAGAATTGCAAATAGCCTGGAAGGACTTGTAAATATCTTTCTTTTTATTGCACTCGTTATTATTACTACGCTAATCATAACCGCTTTGTTTGTTATGCCTTCCCTCATTAATTTTGTTGCTAAACAGTACTATCCTTATCTTGAACGGAAACGGGGAGGAAGCGTTATGGGTAATGTAAAACATGTGTTATCAGCGTTATTGGTATTTTTATTGCTCTGGAGCATTGCGTTACCGTTGTGGTTTTTCGGTGTGGGGATTGTGATTTCATTTATTGCAGCCGCGTATTTCAATCAACGATTATTCTGCTACGACGCCCTATCTGAGCATGCCAATCCAGAAGAATTAACCTTCTTGTTGGCTTCTAACAGACTCGCTCTCTGGGGTCTCGGTTTGTTAACCGGGTTTCTGCAGCTTATCCCCTTTGTTAATTTATTTGCACCTACATGGACAGCACTTGCTTTCATCCATTACGAGCTAGCACGACTTGATAAATTACGCTCGGTTACAAAGCAAGAAAACCCTACAACAAAAATTATCGATTAACAATGAGAGCAATAAATGATTAGTCGCAAGCGATTAAACTGGTTTTTTTGCAAGTTTGCGCTGCAGTGTTCTGCGATGCATATTCAGAATCCGAGCCGTTACTGAAATATTATTATTGTTCTCTGCAAGAATACGGTGAATATATTCCCATTCTAGGCGATCAACAGATAATGGATTAGGGCTGATTGGAACATTTGCTTCACCTGATGTTCGCTCAAACGCAGCTAGTATCTGGTTCACGTCAACGGGCTTGGCAAGGTAATGGGTGGCACCTAGCTTAATCGCTTCGATAGCTGTTGCTATACTCGCGTAACCAGTAAGCATGATGATTCGGGTTCCAGGATCTAATTTTCTGATTTTCTCAACAAGTGTCAAACCAGATTCATCTGCAAGTTTTAAATCGATGATAGCGTATTCAGGCATCAGCGATTCAACCTTTTCCATTGCAGATGCCACAGTATGAGCGCAGATCACTTCGAATCCCCGCTTAACCATTGCTTTTGTAAGCACTTCACAAAAAACACTATCATCATCAACAATAAGCAATGAAGGCTGTTCTGCCAACGTATTATTCATTACATTCATGATAGCTCACTGCATACGCAATTGAATCAGGAGGATTGGGGTAATAGCGGGAGTGTAAGATGAATGCAGGCTCCCCCTTCTGGATGGTTAAATAAATGCACGCTACCTCCAAAACGTTCGATATTGGCATTGGCAAGAAATAAGCCAATACCAAAACCTTGACCAGGAGCTTTGCTGGTAAAAAATGCTTCTCCCGCATGCTGCATCACTTCAGGCGTTAACCCTTTTCCATCATCATGAATCTCTAAATTCAATGAATTCTGATCCCAATAACTACGAATCTTTACTTCATCTATTGATGCATCAGCTGCATTATTCAATAAATTAAGAATAGATTGACTCAGCAACTGGGTATTCATGATATGAGGCACGGGCTGGAGACCGTCACAACTATACTGAAATTTTACAGACGGACGAATTAACTGCCACTTATCCAAAACTTGCTTCAAAAAAATATCAACAGACTGACTGCTGGCATTCTCAGTTCTAGTTTGACCCGCATTGGCTAATAGTTGCGTTAAAATATGCTTGCAGTGGGTAATTTGATCACGCAACGTATAGATATTTTTCTGGTATTCACCATTCTCAGGAAATTCCTGCTGCAACTCACCGGTGATAACTGCCATTGTCGATAGAGGTGTTCCCAGTTCGTGTGCTGCGCCTGCTGCAAGTGTTCCAAGCGCGATAATCTGCTCGTTACATAATGCTTGTTCTCGCGCTTCAGCAAGCGCTTTGTCCCGTTGGCGAATGGAATGACTCATCCTAACGATAAACCAAGCAATTAATACGGTACTTAGTACAAAAGTAAACCACATTCCTGAAATATGCAGATTAAACTCCATGAGGTGCGCACTATGATCGTCAGAGTGATCATGGGGTAATGGAACATATTCAAATAACAAAATGGTATAACAAGCTATGGAGATCGCAGCAATTAGCCACGTATACCGCCAAGGCAGGATTGTTGCTGCGATAATCAGGGGAAGCAAATAAAACGATATGAAAGGATTGGTTGATCCACCGCTAAAATATAAGAGTGCAGTAAGCGCCAATACGTCTACCAGAAGCTGTAAAAAAAACTCCAGATTTGTAACCGGCCAGTTCTGATGAAGTCGATACCAAGTGAATATATTGATAACAGCTAACCCAATAACGACAGCAATCAATTCAATCCAAGGGATATCTTGTTCTATGAAAGAATAAACCAAGAAAAACAAAAGGCATTGCAATACGATTGCAATGCTTCTTAAAAGAAATAATCGATGTAAATTTTTATTGAGTGGTGAGAGAAGTAGTCGATTGAACATGTGACTTGGGGGTGCATTATGTTTCATACGATTTAATTTTATTGTTACATTAGCGCAAAATAACTAACTAAACCATGCGACAAATTGTCGCACATCACCTATCTCAACAGTTCAGGCATCTATTGACCCTCTGACACGAGGGTATTCAGTAATAATTCGCGATTTACTTTCGCAGCATTAACAGCAGCTTTTCATGTATTCCACCAAAACCGCCATTACTCATGATCAGAATGTGATCACCCGGATGCGCCATAAGTGCTACTGCACTGATCAATTCTTGCAACTGACCATATGTAGCCGATTTATGTTTAATCGATGCCAAAGCTGATACTACATCCCAATCAACTTGATCGGTGTAACAAAAAATTTGATTTGCGACATTTAAGCTTTCAGCCAGGCTTTCTTTCCATACCCCCATTTTCATGGTGTTGGATCGAGGTTCCAGAACGGCAATAATTCTGGCATCACCGACTTTATTGCGTAATCCTTCTAGCGTCGTTCGGATTGCAGTAGGATGATGAGCAAAATCATCGTACACCGTAATATTGTTGACCACACCTTTTACTTCCATGCGGCGTTTGACATTTTTAAACTGAGATAAAGCAAGCAAGCTCATTTGGGAAGGAACCCCTGCATGGCGAGCCGCTGCAATTGCCGCCAAGGCATTCATTAGATTATGTTCGCCCAATAAATCCCAATTTAATCTACCTTGACATACTTCTTTAAAATAAACCTCGATGACTCCCGGTGAAGATAACTTGACCGCCCATTCTGCTGGCACCCCAAAATACTCGATCGGTGTCCAGCACCCTTGAGCAATAACTTGCTGAAGATTTTTCTCGCCCCCATTAGCAACGATAAGCCCGTTGCCAGGAACGGTTCGAATTAAATGGTGGAACTGCTTCTGAATTGATGCCAAATCTGGAAAAATATCTGCATGATCATACTCAAGATTATTTAACACTAATGTTCTTGGGTGATAATGAACAAATTTTGAACGCTTATCAAAAAAAGCAGTGTCATATTCATCCGCTTCAATAACAAAAAAAGGTGAAACATCCTGATTCTTTTCAGCAACCGACTCCCCGCTTAATCGCGCTGAAACACCAAAATTTTCTGGTATCCCCCCAATCAGAAAGCCTGGGTCTAATCCAGCGAAAGAAAGTATCCAAGCTAGCATCGAGCTTGTTGTTGTTTTTCCATGCGTACCCGCTACCGCCAGAACCCATCTCTTTCTAAGAATATGTTCAGCAAGCCACTGAGGGCCTGAGCTATAAGGCAAATTCTGATTGAGAATTGCTTCCATCAGCGGATTACCCCGAGTCACAACATTGCCAATTACATACAAGTCAGGATTCATTCGCACCTGCTCAGCCCCATACCCTTCCACTAACTCCACACCTAAAAAACGTAATTGCATACCC
>CAZIDT010000158.1:2966-4478 GCA_964537855.1 uncultured Nitrosomonas sp. | reverse complement strand
ATATTAGAAAAAACCAAAGATGAATTACGGGCCTTGTACGGCAAACCCCGAATCAACTCTCACTAACTGCTTACCCTATTTATTCACTGTCTTGATCAACCACTTATCAGTAGCCTTGCTTATTTCATGAGTTATGTTGTCTTAACCAACCATCAATTTAACCCCAACGGTTGTTGGGAAAAGCCCCTCGAAAGTCTAGCATTACCTACCGCACAGGATTTGGCATTGTTCGACCAGAACGGCTACGATTTGACTGATTTGGAACAACGCTACGCTGAAATCAACTTGACACCAGCCAAACCTCATCGTGAGCATCATCGCGCATTAAAGCAACCCTGGTTTATCCAGCCAGATCGAGTCGAAGGGGCAGTACTGAACCATAGTCTTCTCTTTGAACGTAAAGGTTATACTGGGGAAGCATTACAACAATTACACCAATGGGCCCACGCTAATCCATTAATTTATAAAATTATTCGTATCCGACCCAAGTGGGGACTGGATTTCAGCATGGATTATGTCGATCAGGCTGGTAATGTCTTTGAAGTGCTACATTGGGAATACGACGGTTTTGAATACGATGAAATCGAAAACCGCAAACAACGTATGGAAGCTAAATTTGCTGGGATCGATTGGGATGAAGCCGCTTCCAAAATTCTCAAACAGAAAGACCAATGGCACCACCTTGATTTCTTCGCGCAAAGCGATTGGAAATGCAATTACTTTGGTATCGAGAAAGAACGCTTCAAGATGGTAATTTGGGAATAAGACAGCGATAGATCATTTTTGCTTGGATGATTTTGCAGCAAAGTACACGTTACAAAGAACCAAAGCTAAATAATTTTTCATTCCAACTGAACCAATTGCAAACAATTGGCTCTTATCCACTTTTCATCAATTAAAGTTAGGCCATGTACTACAAGGAAACCTTCAGCATGATCGCTATCGTGCTGACTTTCACTGCTTTTATTCCTTACATCCGTGATATTTTCAACGGTAATGTCAAACCACATATTTTTTCTTGGATTATTTGGGGCGTCACAACCTTGTTGATTTTTCTCGCACAAATTGAAAGTCATAGCGGAGTAGGTGCGTGGCCAATTGGTGTCTCTGCCAGTATTACCATTTTTATTGCTTATCTTGCTTTCTTAAAACGCACCGATGTGACCATCACTCGCACGGATTGGTGGTTCTTCATTGCTGCCTTGTTGTCGCTGCCGATTTGGTATTTCACAGCAGATCCCCTATGGGCAGTAGTATTGCTCACGACCATTGATGCGATTGGATTCGGTCCGACAGTCCGTAAAGCCTACTCATTCCCATATTCCGAATCACTGCTATTTTTCACATTATTTATGTTACGAAATGTTTTGGTTATACTTGCACTAGAACACTATTCCGTTACGACGCTGTTATTTCCAGCGGTAATGGGATTGATCTGCATTATGATGATCAGCTTGATTATGATGCGGAGACGATCCCTCACACTTTTTGCTAATTCACTAGAGAATTGAT
>CAZIDT010000158.1:0-2866 GCA_964537855.1 uncultured Nitrosomonas sp. | reverse complement strand
ATTATGATGCGGAGACGATCCCTCACACTTTTTGCTAATTCACTAGAGAATTGATAACAAAGGTCGCTCTATAATCTGCTGAGTTAGAAGATTTTGCAAAAGAAGGTAATGGATCGACCTTTAAAAGCTTGATACGAAAGTTTCCTATATCCCGATGAGCACCATTCACATTTGTAGGATCGATTAATAGTAGATAATCAAGAAGATGATCAACTCCTTGATATATGGCCAACACAACGCTAACTGCTCCTGCCTGAATACAATTAACCTCGATTGGGCAACGTGAATCTTCAGTTACCGCTACTAGTTTTAACCGGAAATCTGTACTCTTAAACCCTACCATCTTATCCATTTCTAATATAAAAGGCTCATCAAGATCAATTTGTACTGCCGGTTGTTCACTATATTTTGTGAGTACGAAATTGCCGTTTGATAGTAGCTGCATTTCAGCATTAAAAACAATTTGGTGTTGATTAATAATAGCAAGTGGAATCGTTAGTATATTACTTTCTGTTGAGAATCGAACATGGTCATCAACTCGATCATCTGCTTGCAAATATGCGTTCATTGAAAACAAAAAATATCCGACGAGCAAATATAAAATCGTTTTAATCAATTGCATGCTACGCATCATTTCTCCTTTAAAAAATAAACTATTAATTGCGAGAAACTTCCTCAAAATTTTTATGCAATTTATAGATATAGACCGTTGTTTTTAATAACTTTTATTTCTACTTGAAGAAGATAATCCAGCATATTTTCAGTCCGCTAAGATAGCAGGCCACTTTATTCTTTGTTCTTTCCAGCATCACGAATTTTTTTGGTATCACTCATGATTTCCCCAAAGTGCTCCTGGTGTTTACCTAAGGCAAGATCCGCGTCGAAAGCATCTGCTATTTTCTTCACAACGGTTGTGTATTCCGGATTATCAGCGGCATAGATATGTTTGCTGAATTGCAGAATTTGTTCATCTTCTTTCATCGTAACATCAAATTTTAATGCGCCGGAAGCAAACGTTAGGATACGACCTGTGTATTCGTGAAATTTGTCCTCAATGATGTCGGCTTTAGTCCACCCAGTTTGCTGCTCCAAGAATGCCAAGAACAGGGGCAGCATAGTTGCCTTCACCGGGTAAAGCGTGTAATAAGGATAGGTGTAATCAACTTTGAATCTACCCTTCCAGTAAGGTGTTTTTGCAAGTTTACGGAGTCGCAGCTGATCCCCTTGTAACGATTTTTCCCATTCGAAAAACTTTTCAAACCATGGAAAATCCATTTCATCCACACTGAGTAAGCGCAACGCAGTCTCATCAAATTTAACCGTATAACCACTATCCTGTTCAAAGTTATACACCACAAGGGCGCGCTCAGAATCAGGCAAATCTTCATCCGCTGTGTTCCAACTTTGAAACACTCCCCGGAATACGATATTCTTGCGGTCAGGTGAAAATGCCAGCGCTCCATCAGGGGAAGGGAAGGAATAATTTTCCACATCATTGTTATTGATATTGAAGCGCCGGATACTGCGGGTTTGCACATCGAGCACTGCATGTTTACTCACCAACAAATACCGCCCACCCATAAGAGCGTCTAATTGATCTAAATCATCGGTGTTACTCTTGGCATAAACTTCCAAGTGAGGGCCAGGTTGACCGTTCTGGCTATCCAAGAATTGTACTGAAGCAAAATCGTGGTGCTGCTCTAGAATCGATTCGACGACAGGCGCGCCCTCTTTAAGGTAAACCAGATACAAACTTTGGCTACCGGCTATCAGAGTCGGGTCGACTGCGCCCGGAAGGCTATAGACACGCCACAAATAAGGTAATCCTGTATTACTTTGAAGTGCTTCAGGAAAGGCAATCGGCTTACCGTTATGCAAAATTGTGTAAGCCACACTTGTATGATTGACCATACCGTAATTTATATTGAACTGTTTGCTCCGGGTCGCCGTGGCACGGATAGTAAAAGGACCGTAAGCAATATCTTTTTCGATATGATTGACCCCACTTGTACAGCTGGAGATAAAACATATAGTGATAAGCGCCACAACCACCACGATGAGTATTATTTTCATATTATTGGCTATTTTTTAAGAGTTTTTTAAATGTTACAGCTGTAAAATTTACCCAATTGCCTATATTTTCTTGCCATGTAAAGCACCCACCCCGATAGCTGATTGCTTGTCGCGTATGAAATCAATAAATTGGGGCAGCAAAATAAGCAAAAAATGTCCCCAATGAAACTGTTTCTACAACCAGTTCGCCCCACCAAAACCGATATCCATGATCACCTGTTACGATATTTTGCTTGAAGCGGCTAGCAAGCTTCTCATCTGCTCTAACTATTTGATTCCCAAAATTCATGTGAATAGAAGTTATTTCTTGGGATTGATTAATTATTTATAGCGCTTGGTCCCGCTCTTCAGTTTCTTGTTCAAGTGTTTCAACTTCATCAAAAACCTTAGTACCAGGGTAATAGGTTCTTCCCCATTTTATCAATGCCTCAAGTACCGGTTTAAGCTCCTCCCCTTTCCGGGTCAGCTCATACTCATAGCGAGTCGGATTCTGTTGATAAATTTTCTGTCTGACCAATCCATTAGCTTCGATTCTCTTTAATCTATCAGCCAAAATATTGGTGGCAATTTTTTCTGGGGACGCTAGAAATTCTTGATAGCGTTTTTTACCCAAAAACAGATCTCTGATAATCAATAGCGTCCATTTATCACCCAATAGATCGAGAGAGCAAGTAATAGGGCAGCATGATCGCTCGAATCTTATATTACTTCGCTCATCAGTCATCCGTATGCCTCAAATAGGGAACAATAAATTTAATGTATTTTAACGCTTGCAAGATGCAAGTTATTAAAA
>CAZIDT010000157.1:0-4479 GCA_964537855.1 uncultured Nitrosomonas sp. | reverse complement strand
TTATTCCCTGGCAGATAAATGGATACTCAGTCGCTTGCAGCAAACCTTGGAAGCAGTAGAACAAGGATTTAACAGCTATCGTTTTGATATGGTGGCCCGTGAGATCTATGAGTTTGTTTGGGATGAATATTGTGACTGGTATGTCGAGTTTGCGAAAACACAGTTGAATGCTGAGAATGAAGCGATTCAACGGACTACGCGCTATACCCTCATTAAAGTGTTAGAGATTGCACTCAGGTTGTCCCATCCGATTATTCCTTTTATTACCGAGGAGCTGTGGCAAAAAATTGCTCCACTCGCAGGTGTCAAGGGTGAAAGTATTATGGTGCAAGCTTATCCCCAATCGGATCCAGGCGCGATTGATACGGAAGCCAGTGATCAAATTGCTTTACTCAAAGAAATGATTAATGCGTGTCGCACGTTGCGGGGTGAAATGAAATTATCTCCCGCAGCGAGGGTTCCATTGGTGATTGAGGGCAATGCCGCAGTCCTTAACAATTTCTCTTCCTATATTTCAGCCTTAGCTAAACTCTCGGAAGTGACACTCATTTCCGATGGATTGCCCAATGATGATGCGCCCGTTGCGGTAGTGCGCGATTTCCGATTAATGCTCAAAATTGAAATCGATGTTGCAGCAGAACGTGAGCGATTGTCTAAAGAAATTAATCGCCTTGAAGGTGAAATTAATAAAGCCCAGGCAAAGCTGGATAATGCTGATTTTATACAACGAGCACCAGAGAAAGTGGTTGCGCAAGAGAAAGAGCGCGTTGCAGAATTTAGTGCGAAAAAACAGAAATTAACCGACCAGCTAGCACGACTAACCTAACGACGATACTGGAACGAAACGGTTGGTTAATGTATCAAATAGCTAACGAAGATATTTAACAAGGATTAGCTTCATCATGATGCGTAATCAATGCGTTATTTACAGTATGTTGTTTCTTGCTATGTTGGCCGGTTCAAATTCATTTGCAAACGCGACAACTGAGAATCAAGATGCTTTGTTTGTTCAAACAGATGGTAGGATAGCGCTACAATTCAGCGCTGGTTGGGGTTCTTTCTATAGCCCCTTTATTTACCCGTCAGCCTTATTTTATCCTTATCCATTGATTGTTAGTCCTTGTTATCCTTATGTGCATTGCGGTGCATTCAATCAATACCAATTATTGAAAGATCGGAGGAAACGGTCAGAAGAAGCGTCTGGGCGATATGTTAAGCAAAGAACGTTTACATTTGATCAGCTTGCATTGGAGTATCAAAGACGAGGAAAATTGTACCGAACAAACGAAAATGAAATTGTTCCAGAGCGAAAAGGCGATAGCAAAATAAAACCTGAATTTCGTAATAGTGGAGCTTTTTTGCCAGCATTCCTAGAGCAACATAATCATTCATTGAAAAGGTAGCGTACTCGGGTAGCAAACCAAGCGAGGCATAAAAATCAAACGAGTTTGGCGGTAATTTTGATATCGCAACCAACTTTACCGATTTCGGTTATTTCTAGCTTCCATTTCTGGGCGAGTGATGTCAATTCAGGCAAATTAAGCATGCTTTGTGCGCTATTGCCTAATAATATGGGTGCGCAATAAATAATGATTTCATCGACGAATCGGCTTTCAATTAGTGCGCCGTTCAATGTACTGCCTGCTTCCACTAGTATTTCGTTTAGTTCAAATTCAGCCAATTTCGACATCACTTCAGCTAAATCTAGCTTCCCAGTTGGGCTTGGTAAAACGATGACTTGGGCACCTTTTTCCATTAAGGATTGAATTTTTTCGCTGTCTTGCAACGTCGTGAAAATCAAGCTACTAGTCTTCTGCAAAACTTTTGCGTTGGCAGTGATTTCAAGTCGATTATCCAAAATTACACGTAGGGGTTGCCGAGTTGTTTGGACGTGGCGAACGGATAGCTCGGGATCATCATGCTTGATCGTGTTGATACCTGTCAAAATTGCACAAGAACGGGCCCTTGATCGGTGCACATCGGTTCTGGCTGCTTCACCGGTTATCCATTGGCTTTTACCATTTGCTAAGGCGATTTTTCCATCTAAGCTAGCCGCAATTTTGACTCGAATCCAAGGTCGTTGGCGCACCATTCGCGAGACAAAGCCAATGTTTAGTTGGTTTGCTTGTGCTTCCAATAGACCATATTGGACTTCAATGCCAGCGGTTCTAAGCTGTTGTATGCCTTTTCCAGCAACGAGCGGGTTAGGATCTTGCATTGCGATGATCAGCTTAGCGATGCCTGCATTGATCAACGCATCGGTGCAAGGGGGGGTTCGACCATGATGGCAACAGGGTTCAAGCGTAACATAAACGGTACTACCCTTAACCTCCGTTGCTGCTTGTTTGAGTGCGTTGATTTCAGCGTGGGGTAGACCTGCTTTTTCATGCCAGCCTCGCCCAATAATTTCGCCATTTTTAACGATAACACAACCGACCCTTGGATTGGGACTGGTGGTATATAAGCCTTTTTCAGCGAGTCTGATTGCTTCCGACATAAAAACATAATCAGCAGATGAGAAAGGGTGTTGTTGTTCTGTAGTCATTATAGGGAAAGCATCACTACATTCCGGCACATAGGATTAATTTTATCCGCGTTTAGGCTAAGTAGGAGCCATTGTTTTTGAAACGCCAACACAATTAATCTTTAGGAATTTCCTTAACTTCTTTAATGACATCCTGGAAATCATCGATGTCTTGAAAACTTTTATAAACCGAAGCAAACCGAATGTAGGCAACTTTATCCATGTTATAAAGCTCCTGCATCACCAGTTCTCCAATGCTACGTGATGAAACTTCACGCGCACCAGAATTCAGCAGTTGCTGAATAATTCGCTCAATGGCAGCATCAACTGCTTCAGTGGGAACGGGGCGTTTATGCAGGGCACGCATAAAGCCCGTCAGTAATTTGTTACGACTAAACTCAGTTCGATTGCCGTTTTGTTTGACGACTTGTGGTAAACGTAGTTCTATCGTTTCATAAGTCGTAAAACGTTTACCACATGCGATGCATTGACGTCTGCGTCTAACTCGGTCGCCTTCCTCGCTGACGCGTGAATTAATGACGCTCGTGTCTTCAGCGTTACAAAAGGGGCAGCGCATGACTTTGATGGTTCAGTTATAGGCCGCCCGTTATTCACAACACATTTTTCTATCGTTCATATACCGGAAATGCGGCACATAAATCCTGGGTTTCTTTTGCCACACGATTCAATACTGCTACATCGGTCGGCGCATCCAGAACATCAGCAACGAGGTTGGCTAATTTTTCGGTCTCGATTTCCTTGAAACCGCGTGTCGTAATGGCAGGTGTTCCAATCCTGACTCCACTGGTTACAAAAGGTTTCTGAGGGTCATTCGGAATCGCATTTTTGTTGACGGTAATATGAGCTGCTTCTAATGCAGCTTCCGCATCTTTACCTGTCAAATTTTTGGCGCGCAAATCGACCAGGAACATATGGCATTCAGTGCGACCGGAAACGATGCGCAGACCCCGATTTTGCAACGTTTTAGCCATAACCCGTGCGTTCTCTAACACTTGCTCTTGATAGTCCTTGAAAGCTTGGCTTGCCGCTTCTTTAAATGCAACCGCTTTGGCAGCGATGACATGCATCAGCGGACCCCCTTGTGTTTGTGGGAACACTGCAGAATTGAGCGCTTTCTCAAACTCAGGTTTGGCCATGATAACTCCACCTCTAGGTCCGCGCAGGGTTTTATGTGTCGTACTTGTCACGAAATCGGCAATACCAACAGGGTTAGGATAAAAACCAGCCGCAATGATTCCGGCGTAATGTGCCATGTCAACGAAAAGGTATGCGCCAACCTCATCAGCAATTCGACGGAATTGCTTCCAATCGATTACACGAGCATAAGAAGAAGCACCCGCAACAATCATGCGAGGACGATGTTCCTTGGCTAATTGTTCTACTTGCTGGTAATCGATTTCTTCCGTGTTGGGATCCAAACCATACGTGACTGAATTAAAAATTTTTCCACTCATATTAACTGATGCGCCATGTGTCAAGTGACCACCATGCGCGAGAGACATACCGAGTAGCGTATCGCCTGGTTTCAGGGCAGAGAGATAAACAGCCGCATTAGCTTGCGAACCAGAGTGAGGTTGAACATTAACATACTCAGCATTGAACAATGCTTTCAAGCGGTCAATGGCTAGTTGTTCAACGATATCAACATGCTTACATCCGCCGTAATAGCGTTTTCCAGGATAACCTTCAGCATATTTATTGGTCAACACTGAACCTTGCGCCTCAAGCACCGCTGGGCTTGCATAATTCTCCGAAGCAATCAATTCAATGTGATCTTCTTGTCGTTGTATTTCGCCTTTTATGGCTTGCCATAGATCAGGATCAATTTGCGCTATTGTATTGTGTTTAGAAAACATGACCGTATCTTCTCTTTATGAAAATTATAAAAACATGTACCTTTGCATTCTACCACCTTGACCCAGGTTGTGTAGGGA
>CAZIDT010000156.1:0-4490 GCA_964537855.1 uncultured Nitrosomonas sp. | reverse complement strand
ATCATAATACAAGTGGGCAATCGGACTTACCGTCTCAAGCAGAAGAAATTAATAAACAACTAACACCAGGTGAATCCACCCCACTTATTTTTATGATATTAAATGCTTATGAAGCGTATTATATTAGCAATAAGGACACATTCAGCAAAGATAAGCCTCTAATACTAAAGAATTTATTTGAATTCTATCCTTCCAGCCAAAAAATTCTTGATGAGCATTCATATGACTGCAAGTTTGTAACTGCCTGTAAAATTTATTTAATAAATAATGCATCTTCAGGAGCTGGTAGAACTAATGCCAAGCCACAATAAAAATAATTGAGCGAGTGTTTGAGTTAAATCGGTGAGAAGAAAATCGGGGTGATTTTTTTAAACGGGTAAGCAAGCGTGTAACTGTTAGAACACCAGAAACGAAGAACCACATGTTTACTTGTTTACGTGCCATATTATGAAGGACGCCTTCTCCGCCAGACATCTCCCGATACAGGCAGTCTACGTATTGATCGAGAATTCACGAAACAAAGAAAACAAAAAAACAGACTCGATTGAGGCAACTGTGATATGTCTAGACTATAGTGTTGGCTGACTTGCTTATCGATTATGGGTTCGTCAAAATAATAAGCCTATACCAGTCATAGTCAGACAGCATGATTTATCAATATTTGAGCCATTTTTTTTGCCCTTGAACCTGCTTGCTTGTCACCGTACACATGCGCTTGAACAATCGCACCCTCAATTAAGAGACTCAGTTCTGCTGATAGATTTTCCGGGTCTTTTACACCCGCTGTTGTAGCGAGATCACGGATATAGCTGCACATCAACCGTTTGTGTTCAGAGCATATCATATGACATGGATTGCTTTGTTCCGAGAATTCAGCGGCAGCATTGATAAACATGCAACCAAAAAAACCATCACTATTTAGCCATGCATCAAGAACAGTAAATATAGCGATTAATCGTTCTGATGCAGTTTTGCCATGTTGCTCTACAGCGCGCATGAAGTAATTTCTGAATTGCTCATCGCGTCTGCGCAGTACAGCAAGGATCAATTCATCTTTTGATTTGAAGTAAGAATAGATCGTCTTCTTTGTAACACCCGATTCCATCGTTATCTTGTCGACGCCTGTCGCAGTGAAACCATATTGATAAAACAGTTTCGTTGCTATTTCGATTACTTGTTCCCGTTTTGTTTGATTCATTTCAATAATTAATACCGATCTGTATACAAATACTATTGTAAAAATAACAATAAAATTAATCAAATATAGTTTTAATAATTAAATAATTGTAAAAATAGCGTATATTCAAGTTGACACAGTATACAGATCTGTATACTCTTGTTTATGAGCTAATCGCTCCAATGAAAAATTTAATTTCAACATAACTAAAAGGATTATCATGACAGCAATTCAAACAATTCCTAATACAGTTACTCACTATCATACGATTTCTATAGACGGGCTTGATATCTTTTATCGCGAGGCAGGTATGCGAGGGAAACCGGTGTTACTGCTTTTGCACGGATTTCCGGCATCTTCGCATATGTTTCGTAATTTAATTCCTCTGCTGGCGCAACAGTATCATGTAATTGCGCCGGACTATCCTGGATTTGGTTATAGTGCGATGCCTGACTGCGGCGAATTCAACTATAGTTTCGATAATTTTGCCGATTTGATCCAGAAACTGTTAACGCATCTGGCGGTACAAAAATATGCTATCTATGTCTTTGACTATGGCGCACCTGTGGGTTTCCGTTTATTCCAGCGGAATCCTGACCGGATTACCGCCATTATTAGCCAGAATGGCAATGCATATGAAGATGGGATTGCTGGATTCTGGGATCCGATCAAAGCATATTGGAATACACGGGACGAAAGTGAGCGCGAAGCCATTCGCTGGTTAACAAGCGGAACCGCAACGCATTGGCAATACTATAATGGTGTGCCGGAAAATTTAAAATCTAAAATTAGCCCTGATGTTTGGCGGCATGATCAAAGTTTAATGGATAGAGCTGGCAATGCGGATATTCAGTTGGATCTTTTCTACGATTATCGAACTAATCTGCCACTTTATTCACAATGGCAAAAAGCATTTCGCGAATATCAGCCTCCGCTACTGGCTGTATGGGGAAAGAATGATGAAATTTTTGTTGCCCCTGGAGCGGAAGCGTTTCAACGCGATATCCGCGATGCTGAAATTCATTTGCTGGATACAGGGCATTTTGCGATAGAAACCCATTGTCACGAAATTGGACAGCTAATCAATGGTTTTATGGAAAGAGTAAAAAATAGTTAAAGTGATAACAGCTCTAAAGGCTGGCACTGGATGTGTTGGCCTTTCTGTTAGGAATTCATAACAACAAGGACGTGTATCAAAGGGGTTACCCATTAGACAATTAGAATCGATCGAGTCTGATCCTTTTGTTTATTTGCAAAACAAAACTTATGGAAAGGTGGTTTATTTTCCCTAAGTCCGTGATTTTAAATTCGATCCGTAATATACTCCTTACAAGATTTGGAATTACGAACATCGCTAATAATCACAAATTTGTGAGCAAACCGAATATAGATTGCCTGCTTAGCCTGTTTCGCTAGAACGCTTCCTGACGCATCAACTAGATGCTGCGACATCTCTGTGAACACCTCTTATTGCGTAGCGCTTTGATTTTTTAGATGCCCTTTTAGCAGTATCCCACATCCGTTTGCCTTATTGTCCTCCTATGATGGGATGACAGTCCTTAACCCTCTTTGGAGCACTATGTCTTTTTCCAATTTCGGCTTGTCCGATGAAATTATCCGTGCTGTTACTGAACGCGGCTATACCATACCAACACCTATCCAAACACAAGCCATTCCAGCCGTCATGGCAGGTGGCGATTTGCTTGCCGGTGCACAAACCGGAACCGGTAAAACCGCCGGTTTTACCCTACCGATTCTGCATCGCCTTTCCGACAAAAGCATCAAAGGCCCGTCTAGCGGTCGTCCACCCATACGGGCACTCATTCTTGTTCCAACGCGCGAACTTGCGGCTCAGGTAGAAGAAAGTGTGCGCGACTACGGCAAATATTTGAAGTTGAGTTCTATGATAATGATTGGCGGTGTGAGCATTAACCCGCAAATCACTCGCCTAAAAAGCCGGGTCGATATTCTGGTAGCCACTCCCGGGCGGTTATTGGATCATGTGCAGCAAAATACGCTGAGTCTGTCGCGTATTGAAATTCTTGTGCTGGATGAAGCCGATCGCATCCTCGATATGGGGTTTATCCGAGATATTAAAAAAATCCTGGCATTACTCCCTAAGCAACGTCAGAACTTATTATTCTCGGCAACCTTCTCCGATGAGATCCGGGCATTGGCAGATAATCTGCTCAATCAGCCGGTTTTGATCGAAGCGGCACGCCGTAATGCAGTTGCCGATAAAATAACGCATATGGTGCATCCGGTGGATCGTGAGCGTAAGCGAGACCTTCTGGCGTATCTGATTAAGCAGCATCGCTGGTCTCAGGTGCTGGTATTTACCCGAACTAAGCATGGCGCCAACAAATTGGCGGAATTCCTCATCAAAAGCCATATTCAGGCGCTTGCGATCCATGGCAACAAAAGTCAGTCAGCGCGCACGCAGGCATTAGCAAAATTCAAGACGGGCGATTTGCAAGTCTTGGTTGCTACCGATATCGCTGCACGCGGTATCGATATCAGTGAGCTGCCACATGTCGTGAATTATGAACTACCTCAGGTTCCTGAAGATTATGTTCATCGCACTGGTCGTACCGGAAGAGCCGGTGCAGAAGGCGATGCGGTATCGCTGGTATGTGTCGATGAACTGCGGTTGCTTTCCGCAATTGAGAAACTGATCAAGCGTGAGCTACCAAGTCAGGTCGTGTCCGGTTTTGAGCCGGATCCCCGGATTAAGGCCGAGCCGATTATCAATGGCCGTGGTCGTGAGCCTCGGAATGCTGCTCCGTCGCGTAATCCTCCTAAAAGCCAAATCAGTAAAAAACAATCAGGACAAAAACTAGCAAGCGGGAATGTTGCAAATGCATCGCGCCGGCGCTTTAGCAAGCCACGCCGCACCCCTGCAAGAGGCGGACCCAGCCATGCTGCGTAAGGTCGGTTAAATTTGGATTCTGCAGGATTACAACGAATTTCCCGAAACCAGCAAAATTCCACGTAATCTAAAACCTGGTTTAATGCCACGCTGATCAATCCAGCCTTTATTCAATTCCAGCTCATTACGCACCAGTTTGATCTGTAATGGGTTGGCTGGACCAGCAATCGCCGGTTGTTGGAACCGATTGGAAATATTCCACTAGCCGAATTTGAAAAGGCATATCTGACAAATATGTGTGATAATCATACTGCCTGCCAGAATTGCTAGAAAGCTTCTCTGCCACAAGGTCAATAAATTAATCTTTCTTGCCACACTAACGGTAAGCGCTTCGAAGTTCAACTCAACATTAATGTGAAAAACTATGACTCCTTTTCTTGGTGA
>CAZIDT010000155.1:0-4495 GCA_964537855.1 uncultured Nitrosomonas sp. | reverse complement strand
AAAAGGCCTTGTTGCCTAGCAAAATCAGATAAAGCTTTGGCATAGTCCAAATCCTGTAATCGAGATAGAGCCTGATCGTATTGCAGAGCATTGTCTTCCCCAATACTGTTCAAAGCATCAATCTCTTGCAGCTTTACTCCTACTGATGCACGTATACTCAAGACATTATCAAGACCTTGATCAAGGTTCTGCATAGCAGTATTTAATGAGTTTGTTAAATTTGTTTTACCACTTTGATCATTTGTTGTGGTTTCCAATACATTGATCAAATTATCAATTGTTTTAAAAATACTTTGTTGGGCACTAGGTTCTACTTTGAATTGGTCGCCATCTCCTGGCTTACCCTTAATATCAAACTGTAATCCATCAAACGCAATAGTATCTCCATCAGTAAAAGTATTACCCGAGGAAATGGTAGAGCTTGTCGTTGTATTTATCACGTCATAGGTAATAATATCTTTGAGAGTTAATGGATCTTGGGTTACATGAAAATTAATTTCATAGCTATCTCCAGTCAAATTAGTTGGGTCTGCTACTGAACCGACGCCAATAATTCCAGTTCCACTATTGCCAGTATTTGCTGAAGTAGTAAAAACTCCATTACCATCCATCACTCGTTCAAAAATATTTGAACCAGAATCACTAACCGCAATTTGGCGCGAACTCGTCACTTGCGTAAGACGTTGGCCCTGATCACCTGCATACTGAATCTCACCAGCACTCCTCACAAAAGGTTGAATTCTCGCCTGATAACCAGAGAATAAGAAATTACCCTCACTATCAGCACTATTAGCTAATCCAAGTAGCTCTTCCAATCGACCCTTTAGCTCGGTAGCCATTACCCTGCGATCACTTTCAGACAAAATAGGATTACCTGCGGCTACTGCAATTGATCGAACATTTTGTATAATTGTTGTAATACCTTGAAGATTAGTTTCAACCAAACCAAGACTGGCTTTTGCTTTATCGCGATTCTCAGCATACTGAGAATTAATTGAAGCAGCTTGGGATACTTCATGAGCACGTGCTGCCGCTACTGGATCATCTGATGGCGTAACAATTCGTTTATCCAGGGAGATTTGTTGCTGGAGTTTAAATAACGCTTCTTGTTGCTTAAGCATTGATTGTACTCCTTGATCATACATGGTATTTGTACTTACGCGCATGCTCGGCTAACTCCTTTAATTTGAATCAATTATTAAATTCTAAGCAAGGTATCAAACAATGAATGACTAACCTCGATGACTTTCCCAGAGGCCTGGAAAGCTTGCTGATAGCGAAGCAAATTAGCCGCTTCTTCTTCAAGATTAACGCCTGACAAAGCCTGTATCGATTGATCTGTTTGGGCAAGTAAATTTGCTTGCGCTTTACTCGTAACTTCCAGCTCTCGTGTTTTGTTACCAATCTGGCTGACCAATTGTGCATAGGTTGATTGAAATGAAGCTGTCCCATCTTGAAGTGTATTCTTTGTCTGTAATCCAGCTAACAACAGCGCGTTACGATTATCAGCGACACCCCCTGTATTAGGAGAAATTGTAAACTCGTCCCCTGCTGCAGGGGTACCATTAAGCTTTACAGTCCAGCCATTAAAGCTAATATCGGCACCTTCAGTATAGGTTTGATTCATAGCCGGTAAACTCGCCCCTGCTCCAGTAACATCAAACATACCATCATAAGGAATATGAAACTTAATCATTACTGATTGTGATAAATCAGGATCAATCGGTAACGGATTTACAGTCCCAGGGCTGATCGAAGCTGATCCTGTATTGGTACTTGCGGCTTGTGAGCGAATCGGTGCAGCAGCTGCAATTTTAGATGTATCATTAATTGCAACCGCTATATCTTTTGCACCATTACGAACGGGTTGAATAACAAAGCTTTCATTTGCTTGGATAGTTGCCGCAGTGACACTTATACCGCCTAATGTCAGCGGAGTTGCTACAGATGGCGCTGCTAGAGAACTAATTGACGTATTATCCGATAATCTTGTTAATGTATACTGCGACCCATCGTATTTGAATTGAAAATCACTTGTATTAAGATCAGCTACATTACTTATATTCGCTGTTATCGTCGAAGCTGCACTATTCCCTGCTATAGATAGTATTTTTGGTTCAGGAACTTCAAAGAAATCCTCTCCCAGAACACCGTTTAAATCTTGTCCTAACTGGTGTTGATCATTAAAAGTTTGGGCAAGCCCAACTGCTACTAATCCTAATGTATTTTGTGCTTTATCTAATGCATTTTGGCGAAAATCAAGCATCCCCCCTAAACTACCACCTTGCAACTGTTTCTCAGGTAGTAGAATAGTTTTATTACCCGTATCGAGCGCAACAGTAATTTTCCCAGGGTCTTCAAGTGAAGGAACTGCCTTAAGTGCCATCGACTGAGAGCCCACTACAAGCGCCTGACCATTACCGATAAAAATATTATGATGACCGTTATCTTGACGAACAACCGTCACATTAACTAATTCACTGAGTTGCCTGACTAGTGTATCTCGCTGATCAAGCATGTCATTAACGGGCTGTCCATTGGTTGAACCTTCTGTGGCTTGAATATTAATATTTAATGTAGCAATCTCTTTAGCTAATGAATTAACTTCATCAATCGTACTTGTTATTTGGCTATTGATACCTTCTCGCATTTCGGATAGGCGTTGATCCATGCTCTGGAATCTTGCTACCAGCGCCTCTGCGTTACTCAATAATGACTGCCTTGATGGAACCGACGAAGGGTTGGAAGCTACATCATGCACCGCCTTAAAGAAATTATGTAGTGCGGGTGTAAGACCTGAAGTTGTATCTGCAAGCAAATTATCGATTTGCTTGATCTGAGTATAGTGACTATCTAACTGACTACTTTGTGTTTGTGCTTGCAATCCTTGGCTATATAAAAACTCACTGTACACTCGCTGCACTGTTGAAATATGAACGCCTTGCCCAAGGAATCCGGTTCCGGTCGGCTGAGGAATGTTAGTACTTTGTATGGCCTGTTGTCGATTATAGCCTGGTGTATGTGCATTGCTAATATTGTGACTAGTTGTCAACAAAGCTGCTTGAGCTGCTTGAAGTCCTGAAACCCCAATATTTAATATACTATTCCCCATTATTTGTTCCTTTATCGCATGATGCAATTAAATCAACTTTAACTAGTATTGTTAACGGCAAAAATATTCATCAATTAAGCAGTTATAAGCCTTTTAGCTCGAAATTTTATTAATTTGGAATACTTCGCTATTTAAAATTTTAATTAACTTTTGTGCATAGAATGGATCAGTTGCATACCCTGCTTGCTGTAGGCCCCATGCAAAAGCCACTGCACTTTGGGTCTTCAGTACCCCGCTGTAGCGCGGGTTTGCTAATAAGAGGTTGGCATAATCACGGAAAGATTCTTCATATGAGCGATAAACACGAAATTTATCCACCACTTTCTGTGCTACCCCATTAATATACTCAGTCGTAACGGCCTCAATTATCGGTCCTTTCCAACTTTTACCGGCTTTAATTCCAAAAAGATTATAGCTAGGTTGATTCTCTGACAAACGGATTTGATGTTTTCCCCACCCAGTTTCAAGCGCCGCCTGTGCAATCATAAACTGTTCTGGAATTCCTGTTTCATGGGCAATAGCCCTAGCATAAGGTCGAAGTAGATTGACAAAATCATTCGGTTTGCCTTGCAAAGACTGTATCGATTTGGAAGCATTCGACTTATTTATTTCCTGCGCCGCCGCTATCGCTTGATTCGTCTGAAACATTGATATTGGCCTACTTGTTTCTTGTTCTGGATTTGTCCACAACAAATTAGGTAAATTCTTAGGTTCGCTTGGTGCCAACGAAATCAGCTCACTCTTTCCACCAGTTGATTCAATGGATGATAAAATCGCCTCAGTGTCCGAGATTGGATGGTTAGCCAAATTGCCAGAAGGATCCTTTTTAAGTTGTTGAACCAGCATCTCAGCTAGTCCAATTCCTTGCGAAGAAAGCTTCTGTGAAATTTGTTGATCGAACATTTGTGTATAAAACTGCGACTGTTCACTATCAAAGATTCCATTCTTCGGTGTTGCACTGCGCATACTTCTTAGCATCATATTGATCATTAATGACTCAAATTGCTGTGCAGTTTGTTTCAACCCCTCGTTTTCGTTCTGCCTTGCTTGCAACCGAAGATTATCGATACCCTTAGTATCAATTGCCAGCTGACTTGAGCTATCAAACGTGCTAAGTAACTTCATGCAGAAGCCCTCTATAACATCACGATTAAATTATTTCTAGCTCTGCACGCAGTGAGCCTGCAGCCTTCAAGGCTTGTAAAATCGCCAACAAATCTTGTGGTGTTGCACCAATGGTATTTAGTGCTTGCACAACTTCAGCCAAGTTAGCTCCACTTTGAACTAGCATAAGGTTCCCTTCATCTGAACGAACTTCAATCTGCGCTTGCGAGGTAACAACAGTTTCACCCCGTTCTGCAAAAGGACCAGGCTGACTGATAA
>CAZIDT010000154.1:0-4499 GCA_964537855.1 uncultured Nitrosomonas sp. | reverse complement strand
CAACGTTACGGAACGCGTCAAACAAATCAGAAAAGTCATGGATCAATTGGTTTGAAAGCTTCACAACCTAGCTATTTCTCATCTCGGCGCCAGGTATGAAATCGTTCGATCCAGCTCAGTAAGCGAGTATTTACATGCTGACGCTTCCACTCCCCGGCAACATATTTATTAGCGTCCGACCAACTTGGATACGTGTGAATAGTGTTAAGAATCTTATTAAGCCCAAGTCCGTGTTTCATAGCAAATACAAATTCGGTAATTAGATCACTTGCATGATTGGCTACAATCGTAACTCCTAAAATACGATCTTTCCCTGGAATTGTTAATACTTTAATAAAACCATGGGCTGCTTCGTCTGCAATTGCGCGATCTAGGTCCTTAAGGTCAAATCGTGTCACTTCATAATTCACCTTACGCACCTGGGCTTCTTGCTCGGATAAACCAACATGGGCCACTTCAGGATCAGTAAAGATTGCCCAAGGAATGGTGCGATAATCCACCTTGAAACCTTTGATTGTGCCAAACAAGGCATTTACAGCCGCATACCAAGCTTGGTGTGCTGCCACATGGGTAAATTGATAGGGGCCGACTATATCACCACATGCGTAAATATTTGGATAAATCGTTTGCAACCTATCATTTGTTTCAATCGTTCCATTAGGTGTATGACCTATTCCTAATTCTTCTAACCCAAATCCGGTAATACGCGCTTCCCTACCGACAGCGCAAAGTAACGCATCGAATACCAAGATAGATTCGATGCCTTGTTGATCACGCACCAACAAGCGTTGCTCTTGATTGACTACCTCGCAACGAACTGCTACGGTTTGCGTCAAAACCTCTACTCCATCAGTTTGCAAGACAGATTGGATTAATGCGGAAACTTCACTATCTTCTCGCATCAAGAGGCGATCACGCGCGATAAGTGTGACGGGGATAGCAAGTCGTGCAAAAGCCTGGGCTAACTCACAACCAACAGGTCCTCCACCCAGCACGATCAGATGCTTAGGTGGTTGCTGCAGCGACCATATGGTCTTGGACGTGTAGTAATGAACTTGGTTGAGCCCCGGAAGATCAGGAATAGCAGATCGTGCACCGGTTGCAATAACGATCGTACGGGTCGATAACGTTTGATCGTTAATGGAAACCGTCCACGGCGAGGTTATGCGTGCTTGCCCTTGTATCACTTCAACGCCAAGTTGCGTATAACGCTCGATCGAATCATGCGGCGCTACTGTCTCAATAACACGCTGCACCCTTGCCATGATCGCTTGGAATTGATAATCAACGGATACACGCTCAATCCCCAGAGATTGCGCCTTTTTTAGTTCAGCCAGAAAATGCGCAGTTCGAATGAGCGCCTTAGAAGGCACACATCCATAATTCAAACAATCTCCGCCCATTTTATGACTTTCTATAAGGGTCACTTTAGCCCGTGTAGCTGCTGCGATATAGGCAGTAACAAGCCCTGCGGCCCCCGCTCCAATTACAATTAAATTGCGATCAAACTGAGCTGGTTTTTTCCAGCGCGCATATAATCGTTGCTGCTTGATGATGCCGATGCCCCATCGAGCCAACCACGGAAAAATTGCCAGCAATAAAAACGATGAAAGTATTACAGGCGAAAAAATCTCAGCCAAATCATCAATGGCAGCAAGCTGAGCTCCTGTATTCACATAAACGGTTGTACCTGCCAACATGCCGACAAGACTAACCCAAAAAAAGCGATGGGTTGACAATGTAGTCAGCCCCATGAGTAAGTTAATCACGACAAAAGGTATTGCTGGAATCAACCTTAATGATAACAAATAAAATATCCCATCACGCTGGAGCTCTTGGTTAACCACTTGTAAACGGTGACCAAAGTGGCGCTCAACCCAGTCCCGGAAAAGATAGCGTGAAGCAAGAAACGCAAAAGTAGCCCCTATCGTGGCAGATAGCAGCACCACAGGTACGCCAATCCAAAAACCAAGCAATGCGCCCCCCGCGAGTGACATCACCGCTGCACCCGGTAATGACAACGCTGCGATAACAATGTAACTAATGGAGTAGGTGCTGATGACCCACCAGGGTTTTTGTTGATAGAACTGTATTAGATCGTGTTGGTACGTTTTGAGCGCCGCTAAATTAAGAAAACGTTCAAGATCGAGACTAAAATAGAGAGCAGCCAGCGTCAGTAATCCAAGCAATAGCCAGATACGTTTAGTCATGCGTTCGATATTCACTACATGAAGCGCCAAATCGGAAACAACTATAACAACGATGATGTTTCATGCTGATAGGAATAGCTAAACTTTCCGTTATGGTTTCTGCTAACGCATAGTCAGGATCATCATCCACAAGCGTGCACGCATAAACACGCATCCGTCCCGCTTGCTTGACAATCATTCTGCTAAATGCGCACATGAAACGCTGCCGAGTTTGCTCGGTTAGATAGGTGCTCATACAATGCGGCGTAATTGCAGGAACGCTAACCTGTGAGGTGGGAGGATGAAATTCTGGAAACTCAATACGATGCAAATCACCTGGCAAACCATGAGTCGTCAATACGTCTCGGAAACGATTTGCAACAACCGCTGCATCACAATTTGTAATAGCTTGATGCGCAATGGAGACGGTAAAACCCATGCGATAGAGATACCGCATCCCTTCTAACGCGAGTTTGAACATACCTTGACCACGCCCTGCATCATGCTGCACTTCATCAAAATGATCTAGGCTAACCCGAAAATGAAGTGGATTGGATTGATTCGACAACGCTTCCAACTGAGGTAATCGCTTGATGAGCGGCGAGGTTGCATTCGTCAGTACCAAACAAGGTCGATACGACAATGCGACAGTTAATATTCGCACAAAATCTTTATTGACAAACGGCTCCCCGCCAGTGAACGAAAACTGCTGAACACCCAGCTGGAGGGCTTCATTTATGAAAGGCCCTGCATCAGCGAGTCGTATGCGTTGTAGGCGATTATCACCCGGCTTGGAGCCTTCCAAACAAAAAGGGCAAGCAAGATTACAAGCTGTTCCAGTATGAAACCAAACTTCTTCCAATTTCTGGGTTTCAATGAAACCGCGTGGCTCCCCTTGGGATGTTTGGTACCACGATTCAGAGCGGGTTAATGCTTCTTCATGAACATCGCTAACTGGTAATACCATGACTAGCAGCAGCTACTACTTAGCTGATCACTATTTTCTTGATCAAAAGGGATCCCCACACCACATCCTGGAAAAATGCCAAAATGCCGATCAAACCCACCATAAAAATCAAAATGTTCGCTAAATCGTGTATCGTGAAGCATGCGAAACGTGTTGCCACAAACTGGAAACTGGCGGCCTGTTTCAATACGATGATGTTTATCCAGTATAAAACGATGGGGGTGATCTGGGATGGATCCTCGATATACAACAGATTGGCCGTAATCTTCACAAGCCAATTCAAGATCGATTAACTTAAACAAACGGTACGTCGCCGAGTAAAAGCGAATATTCCCTACTTTGTCAGCAAGCGAGGTATTGCCTAGGGTAATCGGGCGATCATTCACGAGTCGTGGATCGATAAATCCACACTTCCTTGCTAGCGGTAAGAAATCATTCCAATACAGCGCTCCGCCTAAGCATTCTCCATACAAAACCGGATCGCCTGCTAGTCCAAGCGGTATACGCCGATCGCTATACACATCAGCAAAGTAGAGCTCACCCCCTGGTTTTAGGACTCGATACGCTTCGCGCAACACCGCTGATTTATCAAGTGCTAGATTAATGACGCAATTCGAGACGATCACATCAATACTCGCATCGGTCAGATTAAGCTCATCGAGGTGTTCAATATCACCATGCAAAAATCGCACATTACTTTTTGCGTAACCCAATACATCACAATGATAGGATTGATATTGCTTAGCAACCGCCAATTGTGCTTCAGTCATATCAACTCCAATAACTTGTCCTTGTTCATCAACCATTTGGGATAAGAGATAAACATCGCGCCCTGCACCACAACCTAAATCAAGCACCGTCAATCCGTTTAATAGCGAAGGCGCTATCAGGCCGCAACCATAATAGCGATTCACAATATCAGGATGAATTTTTTCCATGAATGGCTTTAGGTAACTTGGGAGAGAATCATCGGTGCAACAAGCATTGGTCTGCAGATCAGCCGAGCATGTCAAGGTTTCACCATAATATTGTTGAATATACTTGTGCATACCTTTCTCCTTTTATGGTAAATGCGTTGATTGAGCATGATAGGTTTTCGCTAAAGTATCGGGTGAAGTGCCGCACATGAACCTTAACGCTAACATCCGATTCTGTATTGTGCGATGCCACCAACCATCCTGTTGCCAGCGTCGCGAATCTACCCAGATTGGATCTAACAAGGGCTGAAAAAGTCCCCGGTTACGTAGCCTTTTTACTAGTGGCACTTCTTCGAAAAGTGGCCAAGGTGCATGCCCACCCACTTTAAAATAATCCACTTTCTTTACAAAGATTCCTTGATCACC
>CAZIDT010000153.1:0-4501 GCA_964537855.1 uncultured Nitrosomonas sp. | reverse complement strand
TGACACGAGTTGAATATCTCAAACATGCTCCCCACCGCAATTTTGCTATCGTCGATGCTGCGATGAACGATCTCATGCGCCCAGCGTTATATGATGCACACCATGCTATTTTACCTGTGACTAAACGGGCAGGGGCAGTACAAACTTATCACGTCGTCGGTCCCGTGTGTGAAACCGGGGATTTTCTCGGTCACGATCGTAGCTTGAACGTTCAAGCCGACGATTTATTGGCAGTGATGTCGGCAGGTGCCTACGGTATGAGCATGAGTTCCAATTACAATACCCGCCCGCGTGCAGCGGAAGTCATGGTGGAGGGTGGCACGGTCCATTTGATCCGTGCCCGGGAAACCATCGATCACTTGCTCGCAGGCGAGAAACTATTGAATTGAGGTGACTGGATGCGATTCTTTGGATTAACGTTTTTCATCTCTTATTATGGCTAGCCAAGTTATTTCCGCACCAGCGAGCCTCGAAGACCAACGTTATCAGAATCATATTCTGCAAGGCGTCTCTCGAACCTTTGCCTTGACGATTCCGCAACTGCCTCCCGCGTTATATCCTGTCATTGGCAATGCCTATTTGCTGTGTCGTATCGTCGATACCGTGGAAGATGATAACGGGCTCTCCTCAGCGCAAACGCGTCAGTTTGCCGAAATGTTCATTCAAGTGGTGAGTGGGCAGGTGCCGGCTGAAACGTTTGCGGAAGGTTTGTTTCCGCTGCTGACCGATCATACTATTCCCGCCGAGCACGATCTCATCAAAAATACCCCAGCGGTCATCCGCATCACCCATAGCTTCAATGCCGTGCAACGTGCTGCATTGGAACGCTGCGTGCGCATCATGGGCAAGGGCATGGCGGATTATCAAGATACCGAATCGCTTGCGGGGCTCAAAGATCTGCCCGCGATGAATCAATATTGTTATTACGTTGCTGGTGTGGTCGGTGAAATGTTGACGGAACTGTTTTGTGACTACTCAGCGGAAATCGCGTGCAATCGAGCTACGCTGATGCCGTTAGCGGTATCGTTTGGTCAAGGGTTGCAAATGACCAATATTCTGAAAGATATTTGGGAAGATCGTCGACGTGGTGCTTGCTGGCTACCCCAAACGATTTTTACTGAAACCGGGTTTGATCTCAATGAATTGCGCCCGGGTTGTACTGATCCGCGTTTTCATGCGGGCCTAACCCGTTTGATCGGGATTGCCCAAGCGCATTTACGTAATGCGTTGGCTTATACGTGCTTGATTCCGCAGCAGGAAAAAGGCATACGGCGTTTTTGCCTATGGGCGCTGGGCATGGCAGTGTTAACGCTCAACAAAATCAACCAGAACCAAGCTTTCATGCATGGCAATCAGGTCAAGATTTCGCGCCGCAGCGTGAAAGCCACCGTGCTATTGACCAGCGTATTCGCAGGGCAAGATTGGGCGTTGCAACGTCTATTCGATTGGACTTCTCGCCAGCTTCCTCGACTCGATGTTTTGGGTAATCCGTTATAAATGAAATCGCTGGTTACCGGTGCAAATGGGTTTGTTGGTTCCGCAGTAGCCCGATATTTACTCGCAGCGGGTCATGAAGTGCGCACTCTGGTTAGACCAGATAGCGATCGCCGTAATCTTAAGGAATTACCGGTGGAAATCGCAGAAGGCGATCTGCGCGATGTGTCTTCCCTCAAACGTGCAGTTAAGGGCTGCGAAAATTTGTTTCATGTTGCAGCGGATTATCGGCTTTGGGTTCCCAATCCGGCAATCATGTACGACATCAATGTGCAGGGCACCAAAGCACTGATTCTAGCCGGGGCTGAAGCGGGCATGACACGCATGGTATATACCAGCAGTGTTGCCACCCTGGGACTGAAAACCAACAACCAACCCGCCGATGAAGAAACCCCTTCCGATTTAGCGACTATCGTCGGCCATTACAAACGCTCCAAATTTCTGGCTGAGCAAGTGGTGCGCGAATTGGTTTACCAGCACCAATTACCGTTGGTAATTGTTAATCCCTCGACCCCCATTGGCCCGCGTGATGTGAAGCCGACCCCAACCGGGCGCATTGTATTGGATACTTTGCGAGGAAAAATGCCTGCTTATGTTGATACGGGCTTGAATGTAGCGCATGTCGATGATATCGCTCAAGGTCATTTGCTCGCCTATCAGCACGGTAAAGCCGGTCAGCGTTACATCCTCGGGGGCGATAACATGACCTTGCTGGAAATTCTGCAGACCATCGATGAAATCACTGGAAAACCGACCAAACGGCGACGCTTGCCGGTCAAGCTCATGTTGCCGATTGCGCATACCTTGGAAGTCATCGCAAAAATTACCCGTATTGAACCGCGCGCCACCGTAGACAGTGTGCAGATGGCGAAAAAGAAAATGTTTTTCTCCAGTACTAAAGCGGAACAAGAGCTCGGTTATCAGCATCGCCCGGCCAGAGAAGCGATTCGCGATGCCATAGAATGGTTTAGGCGTATGAATTATTGCTAGCAGATTGTGAGATGCGATCTGTATTGCCGCTCACTTGAACACTTTTGTATTGGTTCGTTGCGTATATTTTTGAATTGATAGCTGGTCGGTTCTAAGGCCACCGATTGACCAAAGCGTGATGATTTCAGCTACTTATTGTTGCGGATCATTCGATCCCTTGCGATCGCAAGTAATCCTCATAATCGCCCTTAAAGTCTTTAATGCCGTCCGGCGTCATTTCCAGAATACGGGTAGCCAGAGAGGACACGAATTCGCGGTCGTGGGAGATGAAAATCAACGTGCCGGAATATTTCTCCAACGCACTGTTCAGCGATTCGATCGATTCCATATCCAAATGGTTGGTCGGTTCATCCATCAACAAAACGTTCGGTTTTTGCAGGATCAGCTTGCCGAATAACATACGGCCTTGTTCTCCACCGGAAATCACGCGCGTGGATTTTTTCACGTCGTCGCCGGAAAACAATAACCGCCCCAGTGTGCCGCGAATCGTTTGATCGTCGTCGCTGCCTTGCCGCCACTGATCCATCCATTCAGTCAATGACAAGTCTTCGGCAAAATCCGCCGCATGGTCTTGCGAGAAATAGCCGGGACGCGCTTTATCGGTCCATTTGATTATGCCGGAATCCGGGGCCAAATCACCTGCTAGGCAACGCAGCAGCGTGGTCTTACCGATACCGTTCGGACCGATGATGGCGACTTTCTCGCCAGCTTCTATGTTTAGGCTCAAACCATCGAATAGCGGTTTATTCATACCAGGGAAATGCTTGCTGATTGCCTGGAGGGAAACGGCCAAGCGATGCAATTTCTCCTTGTCGCTGAATTCGAAGCGGATAAACGGATACTGTCTGCTCGACGGTTTGACGTCTTCCAGCTTGATTTTTTCGATCTGCCGCGCGCGACTGGTAGCTTGTCGGGCTTTCGATGCGTTGGCGGAGAAACGACTGACAAACGACTGTAAATCGGCAATCTGTGCTTTCTTCTTGGCATTATCGGTGAGCATGCGCTCGCGAACCTGGGTCGAGGCGGTCATGTAGTCGTCGTAGTTGCCAGGATAGATACGTAACTCTCCGTAATCCAGATCAGCCATGTGCGTGCACACGCTGTTTAAAAAATGCCGATCGTGCGAAATGATGATAATCGTGTTTTTGCTGGCGTTGATCACATCTTCCAGCCAGCGGATGGTATTGATATCGAGGTTATTGGTTGGCTCGTCCAGCAATAAGATATCTGGATTGGAAAACAACGCTTGCGCTAATAGCACGCGTAATTTGAATCCCGGGGCAATTGCGCTCATCAGTCCCTGATGCTGGTCAGAGGAGATGCCCACTCCAAGCAATAGCTCCCCAGCGCGCGCTTCCGCCGAATAACCGTCCAGCTCGGCAAACTCGGATTCCAATCCGGCAGCGTGCATATAATCATCTTCGGTGGCGTTCGGATTGGCGTAAATGGCATCGCGTTCCTGCTTGATGCGCCATAATTCCGCATGCCCCATCATCACCGTGTCGATCACTAAATAATCTTCAAACGCAAATTGATCCTGGCGCAACTTACCTACCCGCTCGTTGCTGTCAACTGAGACATTGCCGCCAGTTGGCTCCAAGTCCCCGCCGAGAATTTTCATAAACGTTGATTTACCGCATCCGTTTGCGCCAATCAACCCATAGCGATTACCCCCGCCGAATTTTACGGAAACATTTTCAAACAGCGGCTTGGCGCCGAATTGCATGGTGATATTGGAGGTGGTAATCAAAGTGTGTGCCTGCGGATGATGGTTACAAGAAAGGGGCGTATATTCTAAACGTTTTTCATCGGAATTGCTCGGTTATGGTGCGTATTAACATCAATCGCACGAAAGTATGATTGATGTTCATGCTTCGCAAGGATGAATTTCGGGGTAGAGATCTAATGTTTGCTCGTACTTAAACGACAGCAGTAAACAGTACAAACTTTTTGCGATATGATCGAAGAAAAACTCTCTGTTTTTCCTGATTGCACAGGTGTCAAGAAACTGACCAAT
>CAZIDT010000152.1:0-4513 GCA_964537855.1 uncultured Nitrosomonas sp. | reverse complement strand
AGATTCTGCAAATCCCCTTATATCAAGCCATTTGAACATGGTCAAGTGTTACCTAGCAAATTCTTGACAATTTTATCAGCCATGGTAAAAATTTGAGCAGGCAGCTGAATCCACGGTTAAATTATCATATCATTAACCTATCGCTAATCAATAATCGCAACGATGAAACGAAACCGACTCATTTTCTCGCAGTACATATTAGGTTTACTCGGCTGGCTGTTTCTGAGCGCTAACCTTTTAAGTGCTGACACACATCATACACATAGCGCCCATGTACATGGGGAAGCAGAACTCTATATCATCTATGAGCATAGCAAATTATTCATCGAATTTACTTCTCCAGCCATCAATCTCATTGGTTTTGAACATTCCCCAAAAAACGAAAAACAACAATACAAATTAACGCACGCCAAGCAGATTCTGACTGAGGGCATTCACTTATTCGAAATTGTACCGCCTAGCTGCCGATTGGAAAGCGCATCGGTCAGTGCGCCTTATTTAGAAAAGGCCCCTTACAGTGAGCACCACCATCCAGAGGGTGAGCATCCTGATTTTCATGCAAGCTATACCTTCAACTGCCAAATCAACACAAAACTTACCGCTATTCATACTGCGCTGATGACAAAGTTTCCCGATATCGAACGCATCAAAGTACTGTGGATTATACAAAATCAGCAAGGATCAACACTCTTAACAGCAGACCATGCCAAGATCACGTTCAATTAATGAGTGATGTCCTCATCGACATAAGGCACGATCTCGGTAACAGTCATTGTATATGCAGCTTTAGCAATATCGTTTTCCATCAACGTGGTATGCAACACCCCATTAATCCAAAAAGGTTCATGCAACACATCCACCTTCAACCCTTTCTCAAATACACCATAAACAATTTGGTTAGGTGGCGGAGGCGGCAAATGGATACAAGCGCCAAAATACGGCACTAAAAAAAACCGTGTGATCGTTTGGTTTTTGCCAAACTCCAAGGGCACAATAAAGCCCGGCAAGCGAATTTTTTGATTATCGAACTCTGGCTTGATGCGCGTCGACACCAGCGCTTGCTGATAGCGGTCATCGCTGGCTTGCGCGATCGCGATCTGGAACTGATTGCTAAGCTGATCTTCTTCCGAGCCATCTTCGATCTCATCAAGATACTCAGGCGGATTGAGCAACGCATCGAGATCATCCTGCGGCATTAGGTCGATCCACTCAATGGTTCTGAATGATGGGTCCAAGGCCTGCGCAGCACGTTGTGCAGTAGTCGACGCGCTCGACTTATCACTGCCCTCTTTTCCGCACGCGACTACAAGCAATGTAACAGAGAGTAACAAAACCGCAACGCTGCGGCTAGGCAAACCGAGGTTCATATGAAAAGCATTTTGTATAAGGAACATCCAGTATATCATCCTCATTAAACCAACCAACGAGACCCACTTAAAAATGGATTAAGGAACATTGCTGTGTCAACCCTTGCTCCCCAAGCTGTCATGCTGCGAAATTTGCAATTCCACTACCCTGGAAACGCCACAACTTGCGTGCTCGATATCCCGTTTTGGTCGATTCCTCAAGGTGATCGTCTTTTCATCCAGGGTCCTTCCGGCTCAGGAAAGTCGACCTTACTGAATCTAATCGCAGGCATTTTAATTGCGACTCAAGGTAACATTGAAGTACTAGGCCAAGATCTTGCACAGTTATCGCCTTCTCAGCGTGATCGCTTTCGCGCCCAGCATATTGGGGTCGTGTTTCAGCAATTCAACCTGATTCATTATTTGAGCGTACTCGATAATGTTCGCTTAGCCGCTTATTTTGGAAAAACCAACCCATCAGAGGTCGAAGCGAAAGCGCACCAACTATTTGCTGCTTTGCGTCTCGATCAATCATTGTTCCATCAACAAGCTGGCCAACTCAGTGTCGGTCAGCAACAGCGCGTTGCCATCGCACGCGCCTTGATCAATCAACCTGAAATTCTGATTGCTGACGAACCCACCTCAGCGCTCGATCAAGATACGCGTGACCGCTTCATCGAAACGTTAATTACGCTCAGCGCTGAGCAGAAAACCACGTTGATCTTTGTCAGTCATGATAGGACCTTGGCCAATTCTTTCCAGCATCAAGTGAATCTCGCTGAAATCAATCGTGCAGGAGCCACCTCGCATGTTTTTTAAGCTTGCCCGTTCCAGTCTGCTCAATCGCAAATATTCCGTGTTACTGACGCTGCTTTCGGTCGCTATCAGCACTTTTGTGCTGCTCAGCATCGAACATATTCGCACTGAAGCGAAAGCCAGTTTTAGCAAAACAGTATCCGGTGTCGACCTCATCGTCGGCGCTCGCACCGGACAACTCAATCTGTTGCTGTATTCCGTGTTCCATATCGGGAATGCGACCAATAATATTGCCTGGAACAGTTATCAAACGCTCGCTGCAAACCCTAACGTTGCTTGGTCGATTCCCATTTCACTGGGTGATTCCCATCGGGGCTACCGTGTCATGGGTACGACCTCAGATTTTTTCACACATTATCGATTTGGCGAACAACAAGCGCTCGCTTTCCAAACCGGTCAGCCCTTTTCGCACCCATTCGATGTCGTGCTCGGTGCTCAAGTTGCCAGAACACTCGGTTATCGCCTCGATGATACGATTTATTTGGCCCATGGATTAGGCCATACGCAATTTAACGTGCACGACGATCGCACCTTCAAAATCGTCGGCATTCTGCAAACCACCGGGACGCCCATCGATCATGCGCTCTATATTAGTTTACAAGGCATGGAAGCGCTTCATTTGAACTGGAAAGAGGGTGTCAAATTACCCGGCAAAACCATTTCCGACCAAGATCTGGAAACGCTTAATCTCACTCCCAAGACCATTACTGCAGCGATGTTCGGTCTCCGCTCCAAAATGGCAACCTTTCAGGTGCAACGCCAAATCAATGACTATCGCAAGGAACCTTTGCTCGCCATTCTGCCAGGCATTGCCCTCACCGATTTATGGCAAATCACCCGCACCATGGAAGAAACACTGCAACTCATCGCTGCACTCGTGCTATTTTCTTCCCTGCTTGGCCTCAGTACGTTGTTGCTGGCATCGATTCGCGAACGTCACCGCGAAATTGCAGTCTTACGCGCAATCGGGGCAAGACCTGCTTTCGTATTTTGGATCATCGAACTTGAAGCGTTATTGATCACGCTCAGCGGGATGGTGCTTGCCCTTTTCGCCCTATTCATCATCACGCAATCGGCACAAACCGTGCTCGCTGAGCGGTATGGACTCTTCATCTCACCCTTCACGCTTAACCAACCTGCGCTCAAGATGCTGGGTGTGATTGTCGGAGGATCGTTCCTATTGGCATTGATCCCGGCGATCAGCGCTTATCGTGTATCGCTACATTCCGGGTTAGCCGCTAAGAATTAAATCAACGTTTGCGGCGCTTACGGCGTTTATCGACGGCGTGCGCCAATTGCTGCAACACACCCTCGGTGGTTTCAAAATTAATGCACGCATCGGTAATACTCTGACCATACACCAACTGCTCACGCGGCTTACCTTCCGCTTTTTGATTGCCTTCGACCAAATGGCTCTCGATCATGGTACCGAAAATCGCATGCGATCCTTCGGCAATCTGCTGCGCAACATTCTCCGCCACTTCGACTTGGCGTCGGTAATCTTTATGACTGTTGGCATGGCTGAAATCGATCATCAAGCGCGCGGGTAATTTGGCTTTCTGCAACTCCTCGACAGCCGATTCCACACTCGCTGTATCATAATTCGGCTTACGGCCACCGCGTAAAATGATGTGGCAATCCTCATTGCCCTTGGTTGCAAAAATTGCAGTCGTACCCTCTTTAGTTACGGAAAGAAAATGGTGTGGACGCGAAGCAGCCGCAATCGCATCGATCGCGATATTCAAATTGCCATACGTGCCATTCTTGAACCCAATCGGGCAAGAAACCCCGGAAGCCAGCTCACGATGCGCCTGGCTCTCCGTAGTTCGCGCTCCAATCGCAGCCCAAGCGATCAAATCCGACAAGTATTGCGGGCTAATCAAATCCAGGTATTCGGTCGCGGACGGAATTCCCATGCGGTTCAAATCGAGCAATAAGCGCCGCGCCATGCGCAAGCCTTTGTTGATATGAAAACTATTATCGAGGTCTGGATCGTTGATCAACCCTTTCCAACCGATGGTGGTACGCGGTTTTTCAAAATAAACCCGCATCACGATCAGCAACTGCTGTTTAAATTTTTCGCGCTGGTGTTTCAAGCGCGCCGCATACTCCAACGCAGCCTCCACATCATGAATCGAGCACGGTCCAGTGATCACCAACAAACGATCGTCTTGGCCATGTAAGATCTGATGAATCTCTTGCCGCGCTGCATAAACCGTTTCTGTCGCTGCTTCAGTCAGGGGGTATTCCCGATGCAGTTCGACAGGGGGAGTTAGTTCATGCACGCCGACAATGCGCAAATCATCGGTCTGGTATTTCATCGTATTTTCCTGGTTAAAACTCACTGGTCG
>CAZIDT010000151.1:0-4518 GCA_964537855.1 uncultured Nitrosomonas sp. | reverse complement strand
AAGCTTCAAGCAATTGTTAAGGGAACCGCTTGCCCAAGGGATATTGGTTTTTTGTAGTGTTATAGCCATTGGTCTATTATGGGGCGATTATATTGAAACAAATCAGAATAAATGGAAGAAATATTTTATTCTGCTAACTTTTATTCCCTTCTTTGCGCTGTTGAATAAAGACAAAGAACGATTTCCATGGGTTTCTAATACGTTCTTAATCGTTTATTGCGGTGTGGTGTTAACGGGTGCTTATCAATATTTTGTCCAGGGGTTAATTGGTATTCCCGTTTTAGACATTTCTTATCTTAGTTTCTCAGCGATATTGGGTGCAGGTGTAATTACTGCGATTTTTCTAGCTCAGTTGAGTCAAACGACGGTACAAAATATGATGTGGTGGTTTATTGCAACCTTAATGCTGTTGTTACAGTTTAATCAGGGAGCAAGAACTATCTTATTTGCAACGATGATAGCTGTAATTATTCTGATCTTTTTTATGAATCAGAAGAAAAGAAAAGTGAGATTAATAGGGGTTGCATCATTTGTAGGTTTGTCGTTGCTGCTTATGGCTACGAATTCAGTGATGCAGGAACGTTTGAATCTCGTAGGTCATGATTGGACTGCAATTGAGTCGGGCAATTATGAAACCAGCTTGGGTTATCGATTGGCAATATGGGATATAGGTCTGAATGGTATACGAGAACAACCTTGGATAGGTCATGGAACAGGCAATCCAGAGGTTTATTTTGAAAGAGAGACTCAAACGTATAAAGATGGTATCTATCGTAATTTGCCTGCATTTCAAAAAACTTCGCATTACCATAATGACTGGATTGAGGTTGGAATGCATGTGGGTGGGTTAGGTATCATGGCATTAGTTTTTTTAATGTTTTCTTGGTTAAGAATATTTAAAGAAAGTCAGCTATCCCATCTAGGAATTGCATTTGTTAGTTATATAGTATTAGCTGGGGCGACGGATACTTTTCTTCTTTATAATAGAGTGCCACCGATACTACTCGTGATTACAGCATTGTTGGTATGCTGGCAACGAGCAAAAATGAGTAATTGAATAAGAATTAATCACTATTTTTATCATGCTGAATTGATCAGAGCTGTGTAAGGTACCTAGTATGAAAAAATCAGAACTATCGCAAAATAACTTACTTGCTGATTTAATTCCGGTTAATCCAGCGATAGAGTGCTATATGCAAGGATTAATCGAGGAAAAAACGCAACCGATATTGGTTGAGATGGAAGCCTTGGCAAAACAGAAAAAATTCCCGATCGTAGGTCGCTTAGTCGGTACGTCATTAGAAGTATTAGCCAAAATGGTTAACGCAAAGCGCGTTTTTGAGTTTGGAAGTGGTTATGGTTATTCTGCATATTGGTTTGCGCGTGCTGTTGGATTAGATGGACAGGTGATCTGTACAGACAGCAAACTTGCTAATAAGGAGCAAGCAGAAATCTTTTTATCATCCGTTGATTTATGGAAGCGAGTAACTTTTTGTATTGGATATGCCCAGGATATTTTTTCCCAAACGGATGGTTTTTTTGATATCTGTTATAACGATGTAGATAAAAGCGAATATCCATTGGTATGGAAAATGGCTAGAGATAAGATTAAACCAGGCGGTTTGTATATTGCAGACAATGTTCTCTGGCATGGGAAGGTGATTGCTGCGAGTAATCCCGACGAATGGACGCAAGCAATTCTGGAGCATAATCAATTGATTTTTGACGATCCTGAATTTGATGCGTTTATTAATCCAACTCGCGATGGTGTTATGGTGGCAAGAAGAAAAGTGGCATAATTAAGCTTATTTGTTCAACTCATTTTGGTAGTAATTTTATTTACTCATTATTCTTTAAAAGGATAGATGTATGCAAATTCATGTCTATGATACCTATGTTAAAGCCAAGGATGGCCACATCATGCATTTTGATGTATTTACCTCAGTTAGAGATGATCAGAAAGCTATTGAATATGCAAAACAGTGGCTAACTTCGATTGGTGAGGGAGATGCTACTGTTTCAAGTAAGGAATGCAGGTTTTGTCATAGCCAAGGAGCGCCGGATGATGTAATTGCAGCCATTAATAAAGATGGTTATTTCATTTACAAAATGGAAGGATGCAGATAATTTCTGGGCTGTTAGTTACTAACCCTATTCCAAGGATTGATAGATGAAACAAATACCTTTTAAACAGAGTTTTTTTATGGCCTTATGCTTAGCATGTGGGTTAAGTCATGCTGCTGATCCTAAAATTATAGGTGAATTTAATGATTGGACAGCCTATGTCTACATGGAAGGCAAGAATAAAGTTTGTTATATGGTGAGTAAGCCTAAAAAAGAGGAAGGGAACTACACGAAACGTGGCAACGTATATGCGCTATTGACGCATCGGCCTGCTGAAAACAGTAAGAACGTTTTTAGTTTCATGGCCGGGTATCCTTTTAAGAAAGAGAGTGAAGTTACAGTTAGTATTGGTAACCAAAATTTCAAACTTTTTACAGAGAATGAGACTGCATGGGCTCAAGATAGTGATACGGATAACAAAATCGCGAATGCCATTCGTAATGGCAGTTCTCTGATTATTAAAGGGGTATCTGCTAAAGATACAGCAACAACGGATACATTTGGTTTGAAAGGATCATCTTCTGCTTATGGGGCAATCTCAAAAGAATGTGGCGTTAAATAGTAACACTCGATTAACATGAATCTACGTTCAGGATTGATATTTTAAATGGCTGAGGGCATAACTATTTATCAGAAACCGACTTGTAGTAAGTGTAGGGCTGCGCTTGAATTGCTTACTAAAAGTGGTGAAGAGTTTCAAAGTATTAATTATTATGAGGATCTTATTTCAGAGGATTTGTTGCGAGAGCTTCTTCAAAAACTTAATATGACTGCACGCGAAATTTTGAGATCAGATGAGCCAGCAGCTAGAGATCTACAATATGCTACTGATGAAGAGTTATTGAAGCGAATGGCTGAAAATCCAGATTTAATTCAGCGACCCATTGTTGTCAGGGGTAACAAAGCGATTCTGGCCAGACCTCCCGAACAGGTTATACAGTTATTGAAAAAATAGGCTTGCTTTTTATTGCGCTACGCATCAATTTAAAGTAATAAGTGGTCGGTGGAATCATTATTGAGCGGATTGTTTCATCGTAGTTGTAACGGAAAGCTAATATAGAGTAAAATAAGCGGTTTGAATTTCGGATTAAATTAACGACAATTAGTTTATTTAATAGAGAGAGCGGGTATTGCTGTCTTGTTTAAATAGAAACTTAAATGTTAATTTAAGAAATTATCGTAAAGTGAGAGATAACTTAAGTGAAGACCTTTTCAGCAAAACCATTAGAAGTTCACCATGATTGGTTTCTAATCGATGCAACGGATAAAGTTTTAGGGCGATTAGCAACATTAATCGCGCACCGTTTACGTGGAAAACATAAGCCCATTTTTACTCCTCATGTTGATACTGGTGATTACATCGTTGTTATCAATGTTGATAAAATAAAAGTAACTGGAAATAAAGCAGAGGATAAAAAGTATTATCGTCATAGCGGTTACCCAGGGGGACTCTACGAAACAAACTTTAAAAAATTGCATGCTCGTTTTCCTGCTAGGCCACTAGAGAAAGCAGTAAAAGGTATGTTACCAAAAGGGCCATTAGGATATGCTATGCTTAAGAAACTAAAGGTATATGCAGGTGATGCCCATCCTCATAGCGCACAACAACCAAAAATTTTAGAATTATAGAGATAAAGGCTTAGTTTATGGCGATAAATTATAGTTATGGGACAGGTCGAAGAAAGAGCTCAGTAGCACGAGTATTTATAAAGCCGGGTAAAGGTGGTTTTGTCGTTAATGATAAACCCGTCGATGAGTATTTTTCTCGGGAAACTGGGCGTATGGTTGTTCGGCAGCCTCTGGAATTAACAGGTAATACTGCTAATTTAGATATAATGGTAAATATTCATGGTGGGGGTGAATCTGGTCAGGCAGGGGCAATTCGGCATGGAATTACGAGAGCACTCATTGATTATGATGAAACATTGAAACCCGCCCTGAGTAAAGCGGGTTTTGTAACAAGAGATGCGCGTGAAGTGGAGCGAAAAAAGGTAGGTTTACGTAAAGCTAGGCGGCGTAAGCAGTTCTCTAAACGCTAAGCGTATCTGTTTATTAGTAAAGCCGCCTTTGCCAGGCGGCTTTTTATTTTGTATATTTGTTTTATTCATCTGATATGATTAAAGTTGGAATCGTTGGAGGAACCGGTTATACAGGAGTTGAGTTGCTGCGAATCCTGGCGCAGCATCCCAAAGTTAGTTTGAAAGTAATCACTTCTCGGCAAGAGGCCGGTTTGGCTGTCGATGAATTATTTCCAAGTTTAAGAAAATATGTTTCACTAAAATTTGTTGATCCAGAAAAGGCAAAACTAAATCAATGTGATGTCGTGTTTTTTGCTACCCCAAATGGGATAGCGATGCGCCAGGCTCGAGAATTATTGGATGCAGGTGTTAGAGT
>CAZIDT010000150.1:3021-4520 GCA_964537855.1 uncultured Nitrosomonas sp. | reverse complement strand
CTTGAATGGACAAAATGATTTTTATACAACTAAAGAAAATACAACTTTACAAATTAGTGCACCAGGCGTACTGATTAACGATGGATTTCTAAGTGTTTCTAGCATAAGTGTTCTGCTTACAAGTGCTCCTGCTCACGGTTCTCTTGTTTTTAGTGGCGATGGAAGTTTTAGCTATACGCCGAATAATGGTTATATTGGCTATGATGCTTTTACCTATAGGCTTAGTCAGGGCAATTTAGTATCAAATACCATTGTGGTGTCTTTGTTAGTTGAGCCGATGGTTTTGCCTTTACCAGAACCACCCCTTACTCCTATTGTTATTTCATCACCTGTTCTACCAGTCACCGGAGTAGTTACTCAACCCGGAACATCGGCGATTATCAATCCATCCATCAACACAAGCAATGGAACTCAACTATTGTCACAAGATAGCTTCAATCCTAATTCGGATCTTCCTCAAACCATTTATAACGCTCAGCTAGTGAGTGGTGGGAATAATGCAACTCCCACTCTGGCTGACCACGGAGAGAGACTTTCTTCTCGAACTAGTGATTTATTGCCGAGTTTAAGTAAAGAGTTGTCGCGGGTCAGATCAGAATTATTAAATTCTTATTTTGAAGCGGAACAAAGTAAATCGATGAAATTACCAGAGTCTCCGCAAGAGTATGAAGCGTTATCGAATAATCCGGTATTGCTCCAACAAATCGAACAAATGCATAAAGCGATGAATGAAGCTTTTGAGAAAGATGAGGCAAATAAAGAATTAACTGTGAATATTGTGTCTGCTACCGGGATTTCTTTAGCAACCGGTATTGTAAGCTGGTTAATGCGAACAGGCTCACTGGCGGCAAGTTTATTAACGATATTACCTGCTTGGAAGAGTGTTGATCCATTGTCGATTTTGGTTGCAAATACTAAAAAATCGAAACAAACCGATGAGCAAGCTGATAAGGATAGTGAATTAGAAACTCAGAAGAAAGAGGATAAAGATCCTGAATCCATGTTTATTGCAAAAAAATAGAATAATTGACTGTATCAATGCATTTTAATTTAAAGCCTTATCTAAGATTAAGCTTGGGTTTAATCGGACTGACTCTGAGCATTATTCTTGCAGGTCATTTCTTTGGAATTGTGCCAGATCCATCAAAAGCTGAGCTTGCAAATCGAAAAAACTTAACCGAAGCACTTGCTGTTCAATTTGCTTTTGCAGCTGAGAAGCATGATTTTGTACAAATTGAGCGGACGCTCAAATTTTTAGTCAATCGCAATACTGATGTTTTATCAGGTGCGATGCGCGCAAGTGATGGCTCTTATCATGCTATCGCAGGGGACCATCATGCCATCTGGCCGAAACTTGCTGATGATGAGTTCTCTACAACCTATATTCAAGTACCGATTATGCAAGGGAGTCAACGTTGGGGGACGGTAGAACTCAGTTTTGCGCCATTTCTAGGAAAGAACTTACTGGAGCAAATGAAAAGCTCATTCTGGGGAATGTT
>CAZIDT010000150.1:0-2921 GCA_964537855.1 uncultured Nitrosomonas sp. | reverse complement strand
GACTGGCTGAAATTGATCCGCTTACTGGATTTTATAACCGAAGGGCACTGAACCTTTACTTTAATGAATTATTTAATGAAACACAAAAGACGAATAGAGAGCTGATCTGTATCATGCTGGACATTGATCATTTCAAATCGATCAATGATAACTATGGGCATCAAACCGGTGATGAGGTAATCAAGCTGGTAACTGCAATCGCTAAAGAAAATTTACGTGAATCGGATATCGTCGGTCGTTATGGTGGTGAAGAGTTTTGTTTAGTGCTTGCTAATATCGATTGCGATAAAGCACTGAAGATCGCTGAGAGGATTCGTGTCAGCATCATGAATGCCCAGGAATATCATGCCTTCGGGATCAAACGTGTCACAATTAGCTTAGGGCTTTCATCAATTAATGATGGGGTCAAGAGCACGAGTGAAATGATCGAACTTGCTGATCAAGCCCTTTATTTTGCTAAGAAGAATGGGCGTAATCGCGCGGTGTTTTGGCATAGCTTGCCTAGCACGAATGGTGTAACACATGAAGTTCAAGAAAATATAGCTACAAAAACTGCTAAGAACTGGGATAGCGAAGTTACATCGCAAGATAGCAAGACTATCATTACTGACATCAATCAGCTGCACGCAAAGATCAGTGAGTTAGAGAAACTTAATAAAGAACAAAAAAAACTCATTGAACAAAATCTTAATTATGATTCGGTTACACGATTACCTAGCAGGACCTTGTTTCATGAGCACCTTAAAACTGCGATAGCTTATGCAGCACGATCAAATCAATATGTCGCGATTGCGTCGATTGCATTAACCAACTATAAACGGATACACACCAGTCTTGGGCATGAGACCGCAGAGAAATTAATCATTGAGATCTCTCGCAGATTGAGTAGTGTCTTACGCACAACCGATACGATTAGTGCAGATATTGATAACGAAAAATTCGATTCTATTTTGTCACGGAAGAACGACGCCAATTTTTTTGCGCTGCTTCCAGAGCTCAAAAAAGACCAATCGATAAACTGGATTATCAATCGCATACAAAGTACTTTTAATCAAGTGATTGTTCTTGATGGATATAACATTCAGCTTGAAAGCGCTATTGGAATCAGTATTTATCCAATTGACGCGCAAAGTACTGAAATGTTATTAGACTATGCTGATCAAGCGCTCAATCATGCTGAACTTGCCGGAATTGGATCCTGCCAATTTTATTCAGCAGAAATGAATGCGCAATATATCACGCAAATGAAAATTGAATCGGGTCTGGTTCGTGCGATTGCACAGAACGAGTTTGAAATTTTTTACCAGCCCATAATCAATATGCAGCAGGGAGTGATTTCTAAGCTCGAGGCATTACTGCGCTGGAATCAATCTGAAAAAGAAATTTTAGCTGCATTCAGTTTCATTGAAGTTGCGGAGCGCAGTGGGCTTATTATAAAAATAGGCGATTGGGTATGCCGGAAAGTAATCAGCCAATTAGCGATATGGCAAAAAGAAATAGCCTCTGATATCCAGATTTCAGTCAACATTTCCAGTCTACAACTTCAGCAGCCTGATCTGGCTGATAAGATTTATAGCTATTTACAAGCGCATCGGGTATCACCGCGTAATTTGATTATTGAGGTGACTGAAAGTATGGTAATTCACAGCGTTGAAATAGCGGCCCAGACGCTAGAACGGTTTCGTGAGATGGGAATTCGTATTGCGCTTGATGATTTTGGAATGGGGTATTCTTCCTTCCAATACTTACAAAAATTTCCGGTTGATATAATCAAAATTGATCGTGTTTTTATTCACGATATAGAGGAAAACGTTTGTAATAACAGTATCGTATCGGCGATTATTGCCATGTCGAAGAAGATGCGTATTGGTGTTGTTGCAGAAGGTGTGGAAACTGAAGCACAATTTAAATACTTGTATCGATTGAAATGTGAAGAAGTGCAAGGTTATCTTACTGGGAAACCCATGTCGCAAGCCCAAATTCAGCAACTTCTGGAAAAACAGAAAGCGAGCCTGAATAACCCACCAATGGCGATTAACCAATAATAAGTCTGTTTTTTCGCGCTAATCTGACTTTGCTTCTTTGGATGTTGCTTCATAATGTGATGATCTGATTGGTTTTTATTCGCTGATCATTATTTTATCGATTTCTCTGGATAAAGTTATGAAGGCATTGCACATATGAGTGTTGGAAATCGTACAAACTTCTTCCTAATTGGCTTATTCTTTTGCTGTATTACGAATAGTGTGGCAAATTCGATTGAATCAAAAAAAACAGATACCGCTGATCTTAAAATTGCGAGTATCGCTACAGATTCACAAACTACGCCCGATCGCGTTTTCCACCCAGATGGAGCAGCTAAAATCCGTGGCTTAATTAAAGCTTCACGGGAAGCGAATTTGTCGGCCATTTTCATGGCAAAAATTACACAAATCGCTTTTAAAGAAGGTGAGCAATTTAAAGAAGGCGAGAAATTAATCCAATTTGATTGTAATCGACAATTTGCCCAGCTTAAGGCGGCTGAGGCTGAAGTCTTATCCAAACGAATCGTTTTTGAGAATAATGAGGATCTTTCTCAGTTTGAGGCTGTCGGCTCGCTCGAATTAGAAGTCTCTAAAGTGCAATTAGAGAAAGCGCTAGCAGAGCTAAATATCGTTAAAGCTGGTAACCAGCAGTGCCAATTCAAAGCGCCCTGGAATGGTCGTGTCGCCGAATTAAAAGCAAATGCACACGAAGTTGTAGAACCTGGGCGTGAGATCATGAAAATCATCGATGATGAAACACTGGAAATCGAGATGATTGTTCCATCAAACTGGTTGCGGTGGATAAAGCCAGGGTTAGTTAGTCCTATTATCATCGATGAGAAAGGAAAAAAATATTTAGCTGAAATATCCCGGATTGGGGCACATGTTGATCCAGTT
>CAZIDT010000149.1:0-4523 GCA_964537855.1 uncultured Nitrosomonas sp. | reverse complement strand
GATACAAAACGTACTGAAATTATTATCCCTGATGCTGCACATGGTACAAATCCTGCAACTGCAGTTATGTGTGGCTATAAAGTGGTTGAGATTGCCACAGATAAGGAAGGGGATGTGGATATGGATGCCTTAAAAGCGGCAGTAGGCCCACAAACTGCGGGATTAATGCTGACAAATCCTTCTACGCTTGGTGTGTTTGAAAAAAATGTATCTGAAATGAGCCGTATCGTTCATGAAGCAGGTGGTTTACTCTACTATGATGGGGCCAATCTCAATGCTGTATTAGGAAAAGTTAAACCGGGTGATATGGGATTCGACGTTATTCATATCAACTTACATAAAACATTCTCAACTCCGCATGGTGGAGGAGGCCCCGGTGCCGCACCGGTTGGAGTAGCGGATCGTTTGCTGCCCTATTTGCCTATTCCAACCGTAACCAAAAATGATAATGGAACTTATCGTTGGTTAACTGAAAAAGATCTGCCCAAATCGATTGGTCGTTTGTCAGCCCATATGGGTAATGCAGGGGTATTGCTACGTGCTTATGTTTACGTGCGCTTACTGGGTTTTGATGGTATGCACCGTATTTCCGAGTTTGCAACACTGAACGCAAATTACTTAATGGCACGGTTGAGCGAAGCGGGATTTGAAATTGCTTACCCAACACGGCGAGCTAGTCACGAATTCATTGTAACGCTTAAGGAAATTAAAGATAGAACGGGTGTTACTGCAATGAATCTGGCTAAACGATTGTTAGATAAAGGTTATCATGCACCGACAACTTATTTCCCTATTCTTGTTCCAGAGTGCTTGCTTATTGAGCCAGCTGAGACTGAATCGAAGGAAACATTAGATGCTTTTGTTGCTGCGATGAAAGAAATTTTAGTTGAGATCCAGGAGCAGCCAGATATGGTTAAAAGTGCGCCGCATAATATGCCACTTCGCAAGCTTGATGATGTAAAAGCCGCAAGAGAACTTGATTTAACTTGGAAACCAGCGAGTTAGGTTTAGGTTAATTGCTAATTGGTCAGTGTGAGCAATTTGAACCTTTATCGAATAGCTTTCTACATCCTCATTGAGTATAACTAGACAAAATGCGTACCCTCATCTGTGGTTCAATTGCTTACGATACGATTATGGTGTTTCAAGATCATTTCAAACACCATATTCTTCCAGAGAAAATTCATGTGCTGAATGTCGCGTTTCTAGTCCCTGAAATGCGACGTGAATTTGGAGGATGTGCTGCTAATATTGCTTACAATCTCAGCATGCTGGGGGAGGACCCTCTCATCATGGCGACAGTCGGGAATGATTTTCAACCGTACGCGTATCGCTGTGAAAAGGTAGGTTTTGATAGAACTCACATCCGACAAATCGAGGATACCTTTACTGCGCAAGCTTTTATTACAACAGATCTGGATGATAATCAGATTACTGCATTTCATCCGGGGGCAATGAATTTCTCGCATCATAACTCAGTGAAAGATGCCAAGAATGTTGGTCTTGGTATCGTTGCCCCAGATGGACGTGATGGAATGATAGCGCATGCACGTGAATTCCACGAATGCGGAATTCCTTTCATCTTTGATCCAGGTCAAGGTCTCCCGATGTTCAGTGGCGATGAATTGGTTGATTTCATCAGTAAAGCAGATTATGTAACTGTCAACGATTATGAAGGTGAATTGTTACTGGAACGGACAGGTTATTCGCTAGGGAAACTCGCTAGTTTTGTTAAAGCGCTGATTATTACGAAGGGTGCACAAGGCTCGGTCATCTACGCAGGGGGGCATCAAATTGAGATCCCCTGTGTGCAGCCAAAAGCAATTGTTGATCCGACAGGATGTGGTGATGCATACCGTGCAGGCTTGTTGTATGGAATTGCTCACGGTTTGGATTGGTATACAACTGGAAAATTGGCTTCACTGCTAGGTGCGCTCAAGATTGCCTATCGGGGCGGCCAGAACCATGAGTTTGATCGGAATACTATTGATCAACACTATTTCGAAGCCTATGGAAGTCGTCTTTTCTAGTTGTTGAGATTATTAGCGAGGTTGTTGGGCTCAATTGTAGTTAAGGCGAGTTTTGAATGGGGGCTTTGTTCATTACTCAATAAGGATCTTTCAGGTCTTATTCCATTCCATGACAAACCACGCTAAAACCAACCCATGCCTTCAGCTATTTCGGTTTGTTTGTTTAATCATTCATTTTCTATCTGGATTACTCCAGTCATTTGTTTATCCTCATTTAAACCACCGTACGCAGCGTTATATGGCAAGAAAGTGGGCGCAACGCTTTCTACGCATTCTTAATATTCATCTGCATTATCACGGATCACTTCCTACCGATGAGGATAAGCGGGTGATACTGGTTGCTAATCATATTTCTTGGCTTGATGTGATTGCAATTCTGGCTATCTACCCAGTTCGCTTTGTCGCTAAGTCTGAAATTCTAGGTTGGCCTATCCTCGGGAAGCTTTCCCATAATGCAGGTACTATCTTTATTGCACGTGAAAAACGCAATGATACGCTACGCGTTAATCAGCTGCTCCGTGAATTGTTGATAGCAGGTGACCGCATTGCACTATTCCCAGAGGGGACAACCAGTGATGGAACCTACTTGCTGCATTTCCATGCATCATTACTGCAATTCGCAGTTGCAGCAGAAGGGATTATTTATCCGGTAGCCATTCAATATCGAGATTCAATGAATCAACCCACGACCGTAACTGCTTATGTTGATGTTACGATCGCTCAGTCTCTAAAATTGATATTGCAACAACCGAGTTGTCATGTTGAATTAACTTTTATGGATCCTCTACACGGCGAGGAAAAGAATCGACGAGAATTAGCTCGACTTACTGAGCAAGCGATTTCACACCAGCTCACCTTACCGGTTGTGCGCAAGGGACTTGAAAAATCTTCCGATCCTCCAGGCGAATAGCAGTCAATTCTCCCCCCCATAAGCAACCTGTATCCAATGCGATGAGATTCGGTCGTATCTGCAATCTCAAAGCAGACCAATGTCCAAAAATAATGGTTGATTTGTGACTGGCTCTATTCGGTACGTCAAACCAGGGAAAATAGCCGCTAGGAATCGTTTCAAGTGGGCCTTTGTAAGAAAATTCCATTTTGCCTTCTTTTGTGCAAATACGTAGCCGTGTTAATGCATTAACGATTAGACGTAAGCGGTCATAGGATTTGAGATGATCATGCCACTGATCGGGTTGATTGCCATACAAATGCAACAATAAATCAGCATAGTTGTTACTTTGTAAAGTAGCTTCGACTTCTTGGGCAAGCTCCCAGGCATATGGAGCAGACCATGCTGGCAGTAGCCCCGCGTGAACCAGAACATATTCATCTTCGACGTGCAGCATTTTTTGGTGTCGGAGCCAATAGAGTAATTGATCTCGATCGGGTGCATTGAGAATTGCTGTTAAGGTATCACCGCTCCGATGATTAGTAATTTCCTCCGCGACGAGCAATAAATGCAAATCATGGTTACCTAGTACAGTAATAGCCGAATCGCCTAATTCACTCAGAAAGCGTAATAGGCAAAGTGAATCGGGTCCACGATTGACGATATCACCAACCAACCATAACTTATCGCGTGTAGGAGAAAAACCAATGACTTCGAGCAGATGCTGAAGCTGTTTGTAGCAGCCCTGCAAATCTCCAATTGCGTAAGTTGCCATATTGTTAGGTTTTGAGCAGCAAGTTCTATCTTAATCCTAGAACATCTTGCATATCAAAAAGACCCTGTTGTTGATTCATCAAGAATCGGGCAGCTCGCAGGGCACCGAGGGCAAATGTTTTACGATTACTGGCTTTATGGGTGATTTCAATGCGATCGCCAATTCCAGCAAAAATTGCAGTATGGTCACCAACGATATCGCCACCGCGTATCGTGGAAAAACCAATCGTATCTGATGAACGTTCTCCTGTTACGCCTTCCCTCCCATAAACAGCAACCTTTGATAAGTCGCGATCTAAGGCTTGAGCAATGACTTCACCCATGCGTAGGGCTGTGCCCGAAGGTGCATCGACTTTATGTCGATGATGCGCTTCCACGATTTCAATATCGTAACCATCTCGTAACGCATTTGCTGCGACTTCAAGTAATTTAAATAAAATATTAACGCCGACACTCATGTTGGGAGCAAAGACTATTGCTATTTCATTAGCTGCAGATTTAAGTATCTCTTTCTCCTCTACGGTAAATCCAGTCGTGCCAATCACCATTTTGATTCCTAGTTTTTGACAAATTGCTAGATGCGCTAGCGTACCGGAGGGTCGTGTAAAGTCGATTAGAACGTTACTGCCTGGTAACGCGATTGCTGCATCGTCATGAATAGCAATGTCACACGGTGTTCCGATTAATTCACCCGCATCTTTTCCTAAGAAAGGGCTATTTTGTTGTTCTAGCGCTGCAGATAAACGCATGTCAGGTGATTCTGCAATGGTCTCCAGTAGTGTCCGTCCCATACGACCAGTACTACCGGCTATCGCGATATTTAACATTGG
>CAZIDT010000148.1:0-4541 GCA_964537855.1 uncultured Nitrosomonas sp. | reverse complement strand
AAAAAAGCTTAATCAAGTTTAATAAAATGAATGGATCAAAGTATGAGTGATTTACAAATTACCTTAATCATTATTGGCGCTATTATCATAGCTGGCGTTGCTATTTTTAATTGGGTGCAGCAGATCCAATATCAACGTAATGTCAAGAAAGCCTTTGAACATGATCATGAAGATGCGCTACTCAAGCCAAGTAAGTTTGTATCGAGAGAAGAAAGGATTGAGCCTAAATTTAGTCATCAACCTAATAAATCTGAATTAGATCCAACCGCAGGGATTGTTCCTGAAGATATTCCTATACCGACACCTACAAATGTTACTGTAACGCAAACACCCGAACAGAAGCCAATTCAGATTGATAGTGTAATCAATTACATTACATCAATTACTGCGACGGATTTGATCACTCACGATAAATTAACCGAGTTACTCCAACAAAAATTTGATTTTGGTAAACCTGTAACATGGTACGGTCTTAATCATGACTTACAAGCATGGGAGGAAATCACTATTGAATCACTTCATAGCAAGGGATTCTATTCTCAATTAAAAGGATGCCTCCAACTTGCAGATCGGGCAGGCCCAGTAAGTGAGGTTAATCTATCAAAGTTTCGGGACATGGTCGAAGATTTTGCATCACAATTGAATGTCAATGCCGAATGTCCTGACATAACTCAGTCCCACGCAAATGCAATAACGCTTGACAAATTCTGTGCTGATGTTGATGTCGTGTTAGGAATCAATGTTGTCAGTAAAGATGGTGGTGCCTTTGTCGGTACTAAAATTAGGGCGATGGCGGAAGCTTCAGGCTTTAAACTTGAATCAGAAGGTATGTTTAGATTTCGTGATGAAAATAATGCAATATTATTTTCACTGTGTAATTATGAAACAACCCCTTTCTCCCCTGCCAATATGCGGACGCTGACCACTCACGGCATTACCTTTTTATTTGATGTGCCGCGCGTTGCCAATGGTGAAAAAGTTTTTGAGCAAATGGCGCATCTTGCTAAACTCTTTGCTTCAACTTTAAATGGCATTATGGTGGACGATAATCGAGTGCCATTGAGTGATAATGGGCTAAAGCGGAGCAAGCAACAATTGAAAAATATTCAAGCCACAATGTCTGCTCATAATATTCCTGCTGGTAGCGATGTTGCACTTAAACTATTTGTCTAGTATTAATAACTTAGTTAAGAAGGTTATCCCATGAATGAAGTTAAAAAATTTTCCCCGATTGAAGTAACACTAGAAGCAAATCGACAATATTACTGGTGTGCATGTGGTCTTAGTAAATCACAACCTTTTTGTGATGGCTCACACAAAGGTACTGGTATCACACCATTAGCTTTCAGTGTTGAACAATCAAAATCTGCCTGGCTTTGTACTTGTAAAAAAACTGCTAATAAACCCTATTGTGATGGTACGCATAATAAGATCTAACCAAGATCAACTAGTATTTCTAGGAATTTAACTGAATTTATGCATGTAGGGTGGTCCGAATTATACTGGCAGCGATTAACACCACTGCATGCAATTTTATGGCCACTAAGTATACTACTTGAGCTTTCGTTTAAAGTTAAACGTGCTGCATATCGTAATGGTCTATTCACTACAACCCGATACCCTATCCCACTTATCATTGTTGATAGCATAACAGTCAATAGCATAGAAAAATCGGCATTGACTGTCTGGTTAGTAAATTTCTTAAGTGTTAACGGTTTACGCCCTGCAGTGATTAGTTGTAGTTACCCTGATCGTTATCAAGAATCACCGATTGAAGTCACTACTGCTAGCGATAAAACTCAAGTCGGCGATACTGCTTTGTTCCTAGCTTTTCATTGTAGTAAATATAATTGCCCTGTCTGGATTGGGCAAGATAGCAGCAAAGTTGGCCTCGATTTACTAAAAGCCAACCCCGATCGGAATGTATTGATATACGATGGTGGATTGCATGATTATCGTTTACATCGAGATTTAGAAATTTTAGCTTTAGATACTGATAAATATTATTTTGGAAATGGCTTTACTTTACCAGCAGGTCCACTTCGAGATAATCTTACGCGCTTAAATTTCGCAGATGCAGTTGTTTTAAACGAAAAAAACAGACAGTCTTTTGATCAAGTCGATAGCTCAAAAATTTACTATGTCAAAACGAACAGTAGTGAATTTATTAATCTTTATCATACTAGCGATCATTTAAAAAAAATAACTACAACGGATCAAAAGTCATATGCCATCGCCAGCAATAGGTTTTCCAGGCGTTTCTTTGATCAGTTATCTTATTTGAACATTACTGCAAGTAAGCAATCGATACTAAATGAATCGCAATTTACCAAGCGTTATATCGATTCACTGAATGCAGATAGTATCTTAATCAAAGAAGAAGATGCGGTTAAGTGCTTGAATTTTATTGATGAACGTTTCTGGATTTTGAAAGAGTCGATTGTTGCAAATGCTGCGTTACAAGTAATGATATTGAACAAACTTAGAGAAAAATTTATGGATGCTAAATTATTGGATATTTTAGTTTGCCCTTTATGCAAGGGTTCTTTGATATATAAAAAAACGGAGAAGGAATTGATTTGTAAGCGAGATCGAATGGCTTTTCCTATTCGCGATGGAATCCCAATTATGCTAGAGGATGAAGCTCGCTTACTTCCACCTGAAGAAGAAATTTAATCTTCTTGAAATTTCCTGATTGTTGATGGAAGTAAGCAATTTCTTATGTACCGTCATTAGAGTAAGTTCATCATGGCTTGACTAATGTAACAACAGGTCATTTATTACCTTACTAACTTCTATTTCTTCGACCTCAAAACCGTCTTCAATGAAATCTGTATCATCAATAATCTTCATAACTCGAGTATCCGGGATTTGATCATCAATTAGTTCATTGAAATCGGGTAGTTGAGTAATAATTTGTGGTCTCATTTTAATATTCTCCATATAGAATTTTAATAATGAAGTGCAACGCGCTTACCATTAATCTATACGGAAGAATTCAGATTAACCGTGAGAAAAAACACAAAATTTTTTCTAAAAGATAATTCTTTTATTGTTGTTGCATCAGTATTTTCAGCAAATTACTTGAGTGTTTGAGGATTCTTTTCTAAGTTAACTTAAGCTACATGGAATTTTAGATATAATTTAGTAATTATTTGACCTTCAGGATTAGCGCTTCGAATTAATCACCTAAAATACCTCTCTACAATAACATCCTAGAATGTTTTTTAAACTATATGATTGATATACTGCAAAATGAATGATCAGCAACTTAAAATACGTATCAAGCTTAACCAAGTTCCTCAGTCACCAGCGTCTGCTTTTGTCGATAATTCTGAAATTAGTCAAAGTAATGTTGATAGTGAAGTAGAAAAACCACCATTTGATTGGTTAAAGATCTCAATAGCCATATTGCTGCTATTTACACTGATAGTTTTTAGTTATTGGTTACTAACGAGCAGTGATAAGCAAGCTGATGAATCATTGACTGTTTCAAGCCAAAATACAAATCAATCTACTGATATCGATATCAATCAAAAAACTTTTGAGTTAGAAGCACCCCAAGCGAACACGCATTCGGAACACATTCGTAATGACGTTGTTTCTAGCAGTGAAAACAATACTAAACCTGCGATGATTATTCCTTCTTCAAAACCAGAATTAGAAGGGTCGAAGCTGCATAATAATCCACAATCCAAAGAAAAATCGGTTCATGTTAGATCGAACTATGTCATCAAAGCACAACTTACCCTGTCAGCCCGAAAGCAAGAATCTACTAATTCGATTGAGCACATTGAACTTCAGCGAGGAGCAAATCAGACTGTTTATTACTTTTTACATATTCGTAATCTAAAAGGAGAAAAAATATTTGTGAATTGGTATTATCAAGATAAACCAGTTGCTCAAATTCCGTTCACGATCAATACCAATGATTGGCAAGTTCACGCAAGTAAAATTTTAACTAAGACACAATTAGGCCAATGGCGCGTTTCAGCGATGGATGAGTTAGGTAATATTTTATCCGAGCAGTCGTTCAAGGTTGGCATTCGTGCTTAATTCATCCTATGGCGTCAATTTTTAACTAAAATTGAAATCAGCAAGCGTATGAATTATTGTAGTCATTGCAGCGCTCCAGTCGAATTACGAATTCCAGCGGGTGATTCACTACCCCGATTTGTATGCGGAACCTGTCATACCATCCATTATCAGAATCCTAAAATCATTGTAGGATGCATACCAGAATGGAATAATCAAATTCTATTATGTCGACGAGCAATCGAACCAAAGATTGGATTATGGACAATTCCTGCTGGTTTTATGGAAAATCAGGAAACTTTGGCAGAGGCAGCGATTCGAGAAACGACTGAAGAAGCAAACGCAAATGTTGAAATTAGTAGCCTCTATGCAGTTTATAGTTTGCCTCATATTAGCCAGGTTTATATTTTGTTTCGTGCAAGATTAATCGATATCAATTTTTTTCCGGGAATTGAAAGTCTTGAAACCAAATTATTCGATGAGCGCGAAATTCCTTGGAATGATAT
>CAZIDT010000147.1:0-4561 GCA_964537855.1 uncultured Nitrosomonas sp. | reverse complement strand
ACAGTAGCACGCCCCACATCAAGCAAGTCAGAGTGGTTTCAACGGTTGAATACTATTTGTCTGATTAAATCGTAAACGTGTAGTGCCTGAAGCTTGTATGAATTGCTAGATGCTAAGTATGATAGCTTTAATGTTTTAACCCGAAGCTACTTTTTTAGTGGATCTGAAAAAATTTGCCATGAGGATAGCAAAATAGGCCAATTGGTAAAAACATAAGGGGATGCTTTGAATAATTCCATATTCGATTTCATTTAGGGTGTTTTGTATCGCGTCATTTCTAATATCTAATTAAGTTTATTAGATGTAGCTAGAGTTTGTTTCTAGGAGGTTTTTATGGATGTTAAGCAGGCTGTATCAAGCGCGAAAACGTATATCGCTGATCTTTATGCAGATGAAGATTTGAGAAATTTAGGATTGGAAGAAGTTGAACTTGATTCACTAACGAACGAATGGATCGTAACGATCGGCTTTTCACGTCCTTGGGATGAACCAAAGAATACTCTTGCGGCACTGGCTTCTGGCTCGGGACCTCGTCGAGCGTTCAAAGTTGTTCGTATATCCAATGCGTCAAAGGATGTTGTATCAGTTAAGAATCGAGAGTAAATCTGGTGAAAGCAACTTCGATTCTCATCGATACAAATCTCTTGGTTCTATACGTTGTAGGAACGGCATCTAGGAGTTACATCGCAAAACACAAGAGACTCTCCGAATTTGTTGTGGAGGATTATGACGCACTTTTGGAGCTCATCAGCGGGGCATCTGAAATATTTGTTACACCCCATACGCTTACAGAGACCTCAAATCTTGTACGATATATTGGGGAGCCTGCACGTACAGAAATTCTCAAGGTATTGCAGGCGTTAATAAGCAATACTGATGAACTTCCCATCCCTAGTAAATCAGCCTGTGCACGCAGCGAGTTTTTGCGTCTAGGTTTGACGGATGCGGTTCTCTTGGAAGCAACAGGTGCTGAAAGTACATTGCTTACTACAGATCTGGATTTATTCCTGGCAGTTCAAGCAATCGGTAACCCAGCAATCAATTTTAATCACATCAGAGATCAATACCTGGGAGTGAGCGAATGACGCTCATCTCATTTTCCATCTTTTTGGACTTGCGCCTAAAGCTGAGCAGAGCTTGTGAATTCCGATGCAATGTATCCAAATATTGAGCACTATTTATGAAAATAGATATCGATAAAATGACAGAATCGGAGTTGGTTGAACTCAATCACCGTATAGTGCAGCGGCTAAAATTCCTTGAATCGCTGCATCATCACAATGAAATGCTCAAATTCAATGTTGGCGATAAGGTATCTTTTGAACCACCCGGCCGAGGTAGGCTTATGGGCACATTGATCAAATACAATCAGAAAACGGTGACAATTATCACCGATGATGGTCAGCGTTGGAATGTGGCGCCGAGTTTACTGTCAAAAATCAAACCAGTCGCAGCGTCAGGAAAAGAAAATGTCGTAATCGATTTCAACGGTAAGAAAAAGTGAATTCTATTTTCTTGCAATACTTCACAAATAAACTGACTTGGATCACAAGTCGAATGTTCGACTTCGAAAGGTTTTACCCTTGCTCAGCTGCCCGTCATCGCTGAGTAATTGAACCATCTTATTATTATCTGGATAGAAAAAAGCCGCTTCAATATTCAAGTTTTTCAAATCCACTTGCTTACACGGCTTAAGTTTCTTTGATTGGCTGGACCATTTATATAATTTGCCGGTTTCTTGGGGGTGGTCATTGTTTGCGCTATTTTCATGATAAGGTCCAGCGACAATGATAAATTGCTGCTTTTTCCTCCAGGTTATTTCACGAATACCTTGTCCATCAAGATCCAGTTCCCTGGGTTTAGCAAAACGAGCGGACAGTCCATGAATGACTTCGAAAGGATTTTTTAATTTAACGAGTAACGCTTTACCACCGATGAGTCGATCTTGGTTGATTTTTCCGCCGCTGAGTGGATTCCGGAAGCCAATCAATAAGCCATTGTCAGGGGTTGAGGCTAAACCCTCAATACTCAATCCGCCAATTGCCTTGGGTGGTAATTTTTCTGCTTTGTCTAATCGATATTTATCAAAACGTGCATCTTGCTTCAAATGATCGATCAATCGAGTATAGATTTCTCCTAACGGACTGACAGTCAGCTTTTTGTTAGCGTCTAATTTGAATTGAAGTGCAATGAGTCGATGCCTGGCGGGTCGATGTTCACCGGTCCGGCTGGTTGAGTGCGAGCCAATGATGAATAGGACATGGTTAATGGTAGCCATACTTTCGATGTCTACTTCTAAATCTTCCCCATCTTTAATCACACCTTTAAAAATATTGCGCAGCGATAGGGTTTGTATGGGTTTATCGAAGCGATTTCGATCATAGACTCTGAGTAGGTTGTCTTCATCATCGCCAACGATGAAAAGCTTATTATCGAGTGCCACAGCGCCGGAAGGATTGGAAATCCCTACGTATTGGGTTATTGAGCCATGATTTGCTTTCATGCGCATCCTCGTTGAGGTCGTGATTTATTTATAGCTTAACATTAAACAGTCTATTCCTTTGAGTTCATCAATTTTTCTTTAAATTCTAGGCGAGTTTCGTTGATGGCAGCTAAGATTTCAGCTTTAAATTTCTCTCGACTAATCGCAGCTTCCAATTCAATCAATGTTTTATCAACGATAATGCCTGCACCGATACCGCCAATGATGCCGCCAATCACCGCGCCGATGGCGGTTCCAAATCCAGGTACAATAGAGCCAACTGCAGCCCCAGTAGCCGCCCCAGCGCCCGCACTAACCACTGCGCCCGTTGCTTTGCTGGCAACGACCTTGAATAAGGCACCAACTGCAAGTTTAAAAATACTTTTCCCAGCAACTTTTCCCACAATAATGGCAGTAATCATTCCCGCAGCTGATCCTGTGCCCAAACGATGCTGGAGATTAATAAAATCTTCTTGATGAATAGGTAGATTAAGTGCGTCGAGCAGTGTGAGTTGCTCGTTGACCTCAAATGGCACTCCCTTTAAATCAAGGCGATTTTTATGCAGAATGGTGTTTGCTTTTTCCAGATAAGCTTGCTGTGCTTCTTCATAGTGAGAAAGTAAATGACCCACGGCTGTTTCATATTCCAAGAATGGGTTGCCTCCTTGTTCAAGGGCTTCCTGAAAACGACGTTTCATATCTTCTTCTAGCTCTCCGACTAACAGTTTGCCGATACGGGTATATTCACCCATTAAGCTATAATACCAATCAAGATAAATATCTACCCTGGCTTCCAGCCTTTTAAAACCGATTTCCAACTTTTCGTCTAAATCGCGTTGAATCGCTTCTTTATCAGGCAATGCTTTAATTTTGGCCTTATGGAGCTTTTCGATGGTTCCTTTTTTAAAAGGCTCGTCACCGATGAGATCGATAGCAACTTTCTCGATTTTTGTTCTATCTTCATTCAATTCAATCGATTTTTGTTGAACCCAAGCCTCTAAGTAAACAAAGGTTGGCGCATAGATAAAGATTGTCAGAAGAGTAAAAACTGCCGAAACAATGGCGATTCGTTGTATTGATAGGGTAGGGGGAATATCTAGATCAGTTAGGGGGCCAACAATTCGACGAAATTCGCCGATTGGAATTACAAAGCAAGAAAGAATAGCGCAGGCATTGAAAAATACAATGAGTTTGCTGAAAGTAAGTAACAAAAATCCCCACAATGTATCTTGAGAAAGTGAATGGCTTAGAATAAAAATTCGAATACCATCATAAAGCGCTAGAAAATGGGAGGCTTCTCTGGTGATGGCACTCCCTGCTAAATTCTCGACTTTAATTTTTTGATCATGGATTGCTTCTGGGATACTCGCGTAGTTGGGTAAGGTTTCGAACTGCCCAAAGAATGAATAGTAAAGTATCAGCATGAGCACAGGGCAGAGAAATCTCGCCCAGCGGAGGGCGATATCGGTTGCCATGTATCCGACAACTTCGTGAGCAATCAATTTCTGGCACGCAACAAAGACGACCCAAAAAAAGGGAATAACCATCAAAAAAAAGAACCATTCCCATTCACTATAGGTATGGAACTGCAGCAACATGAAAAAAGAGGTTGCTAGGGCCCACAGTATCCATATCAACGATTTCAGATAGCGGGATGAAACAATCTTAAATAAAATCCCTCTTTCTTTGAAAATTGCTAAGCGCCGAATTTGGCGAACGGTACTGCCATAAATCCCGCATAAGATAATTGGCAAGCTGAGAATAAATACACCCAAGATGACTGTTGCAAGATTGTCTGTGGTGAATTGATTTGTGATGAAATAAACACCACTAGCGTAGATCAATGTTTTGATCAGAAAAAAGAAAAGCGCTTTGATAGTTTGGAAAGAAATGACCACGCTATGGATGTTTTATTATTATTTTACATTCTGGGATCAAATCGAGACGATAAACACTAATTATAAAAGTCTCGTTTGTTACTGATTTTAATCAGCAGTCAATTCGAGAATAATATAACAGAAAAAATTGTTGGTGCCGATGGCGAGACTCGAACTCGCACAGCTTTCGCCACCGCCCCCT
>CAZIDT010000146.1:2822-4580 GCA_964537855.1 uncultured Nitrosomonas sp. | reverse complement strand
TGAAAAAGAAACAAGTTTATTTACTTTCTGATAATTGGCTTATCAACTTTTATAACAGTGATTTTATTACGGATTATTTTTCTCGCGAAGTTTATGTAAGAAGTGGTCATTGGCATGCCTGCTGGCATCGCTTCAAAAGTCGATTCTTTAATAGCCAGAAGAAATGGAGTATGCCCGGTTACGCTATATTCGCTAGCCGATTCATGCAAAGGCTTTATTCTCGAGCTGGTTTTGAGTTTGCAAATAGTAGGATTATTTATCACGGAATTACTTCAGCGGTCGATAAATCATTACCACTAGCTGATCGTACTGTATTTATAGCTGACCATGAGCTGCGTCTGTTGTTTGCTGGGCGTGTTGTAGATATTAAAGGTGTCCATACAGCGATCGAAGCCATGCCGCATATAATCAATGCCTTATCAAATTTAAAAATAAGCCTATCGATTGTGGGTGATATACGCGATCAACAGTATGTGGCTAAATTGAGGAAAATAATTACGGATCTTGGAATAGAGGATAGCGTTCACTTTGTCTCACCGGTGCAGGAAACGGAGCTGTTTAAACTTTTTCAAGAATATGATATCTACCTCTTTCCCTCTTTATACGAACCTTTTTCTCTTACATTAATTCATGCGCTCCAAGCTGGTATTCCTACAGTGGCATCAGATGTTGGCGGCAATCCCGAAATTGTTTTCCATGAGCAAACCGGTTTATTGTTTCGCCAGGCAGACGCTAAACATTTGGCTGCTCAGGTGGTTAAATTTGTTCATAATAAGAATTTGCGGGTGACTGTTAGTTCTAGGGCTCAAGATCATGCGAGTCAGTTTACTTTTAATCGAATGATTAATCAGATTGAATCCTATTTGCTGTATTCGTCAGAAAATAACCAATGAATATTCTTGTTCTCGGTGCTAGAGGTTTTATTGGAAAGCATCTATGTTCAGCTTTAGTTGCTGCGAACTATAAAGTTAGAGGTTTTGATCTCCAGCCAGTAAATGCTAATTGGCCTGACATTCATGGTGTGGAGTGGATGGCTGGAAACTTTGAAAATGCCTCAAATGTGGCTGCTGCGCTTGATAAGATTGATTTGGTATTTCACTTGATTAGTACGACTATTCCTAAAACGTCTAATGAAAATCCGATATTAGATTTACAGCAAAATGTTGTGGGTACCTTAAATTTACTTGATCTCGTTATTAAGCAACCGCAAAGACCTCGTTTAATCTTTCTTTCATCAGGTGGAACTGTTTATGGAATTCCTTATACTATTCCCATTTCCGAGGAGCATCCAACAAATCCGCTCAGTGCTTATGGCATAACTAAATTAGCAATTGAAAAGTATCTTGCACTCTATGCTTATCTGTATAAGCTCGATTATCGAGTACTGAGACTTGCTAATCCGTATGGTGAATTTCAATCCCATCTTTCTGGCCAGGGTGTGATAGCCGCTTTTGTCCATAAAGCATTGCAGCATCAGCCCGTTGAAATTTGGGGGGATGGAACCATCGTTCGTGATTACCTTTATATCGGCGATGTCATTTCTGCAATGATCAGCCTAATTGGTTATGATGGACCTGAAAGAATATTTAATATTGGCGGTGGAGGGGGGCACAGCATACTTGAGCTTTTGAGCGTTATCAAAGGGTTATTACAATATGATATTGTGTCTTATCACCTTTCTAGTCGGCCGTGTGATGTTCCCGTTAATGTTTTAGATATAAATCGTGCAACAAGTATCTTAGGCTGGAAACCAACGAC
>CAZIDT010000146.1:0-2722 GCA_964537855.1 uncultured Nitrosomonas sp. | reverse complement strand
TTAATGTTTTAGATATAAATCGTGCAACAAGTATCTTAGGCTGGAAACCAACGACCCCCTTGCACGAAGGAATAAAGCGCGTTATCGATTATCAACGTACAGCTAATGCTCTTTCAAACGATAACTTACCGAATAATTGATATTCAACGCACCGTTACATCAGCGTGTGCATAATGACTTGTAGTTTCACCACTAAGTGTCCTAATTTGATAGCCTATGCGATAATTTCCAACTGATATCAAACGTTCAAGTGCATGGGCTAGAGTTCCATCAAGCTGACCCTTTTCCATTTCAAAGTCTGTATCATCAAAGCTTAGTGTTAGTAAAGGAAGTAATGCGTCGACTCGCGCTGTAAACATGGTTCCTGCGACAAAGTGTAGCCCCATAACAGTATCCATCTCAACACCTAGCCGAGCGGATAATTTTGTAATCGTTTTTTCATTTGCGGCGATATAGTGATCCATAGGAACGAGATGACCCTCTGGCGCTAAGATACCGACTTCAGGATGATCAACTAAATATTGGATATTTTTCTCTAGAATGGATTTTGTAAGTAATTTAACAAATAAATCTTTGCGCCATAGTGTTCCATCTGATCTATGTTTTGATTTTTTGGTATGTACTTTTACGATAAAGGAAAAATGTTGCTGGTAGATTTCTTTTAAGATTTGAATGAGGGGGAAAATATCACGCCCACGGTTGTTTACACCTAGGATTTGATACTCCATACCGTGGAATATAAGCTGGTTTTCTATTTGAGATACTTGATGATCAGGTGTTGTTACGAATAATTTGATTTTATATTTGTCGGTATCACTTAGATTTTGCAGTATTTCATTAAAGATATCTGGGTAGTACGCATGGATAACAATGGCTACTTTTAGGAAATTGTCTTGATTGATAAGGTTATTTTTTTTCTGACTTAGAAAGTCTAACTGTTGTGCAATCCGACAACTTTCAAGAAAGCCAAATCCATATTTTCTGTCAGGTTCGAGATGAGCACCTTCGGCCCACTCATTCCAAGCATTAATAAAAATTAGTTGCTCACTTGGCTTAAACTGTTTTCGAGTAATTGAAATTAAAGTAGTAAGCCATTGATGAAACCTAACTGGAGAACTATTCGTATAGATTGTTCCCCGACCAGGAACGCGCGCCTCATTATCCCATCCTGGAAATAGTCCTCTAAATTTTTTATAGGATGGTGCAGTTTGGTTTTGTCCAAATCGAGCTGCTTCCTCATAATCGTATATTGTTCCCTGATAAAGGGGATTAATCATTTTACCGGCAGTTATAATTTGATTCGTTATCGGTTTAACTGGAAAAGTATTCGGCGCATATTCAATTGCTGCATCAAAACCAATTTCATTAGGATTTATATGCTCAAAGGCATGAGTTAGCGCTAGAAAGATTTCACCTATTGAATTTTCACGGCACCATTTACGCCACCGCATTGCTGTAGCCCGAGCATCTGGAAGTAGTCCAGGTCGATACAAAATGAGAAGAGGTTTGCCTTCGATTCGAATATACCGTGGATCACACATATATCGAGCTGCATCGGCAATGAAAGCAATGTCATCTTCGTCCGAGTGATGCTGAGCAAGTAAAATATCTTGTTCTAAGCCATCCCACCGGCGAGTCCAATTTTGGTTGGCCCAGTTGATACAAAAAGGAAAATCTAGATCGGGATTATTTAGAACTGCTTCAAGAGGTGTTTCCAGAACTTTTTTATTATTAAACCAATAGTAGTGGTAGCAGAATCCATAAATGCCATATTGTTTTGCTAGCGCGATTTGTTCTGACTGAGCGGCTTTTAATCTTAAATCATAAAAGCCAAGATAATCAGGTAAATGTGGCTGATAATGACCTAAAAATTGGGGAACCGCTTTGGTTACATTCGTCCATTCGGTAAAGCCTTTTCCCCACCATTCATCGTTTTCTTTAATTGGATGAAATTGTGGAAGGTAAAATGCGATTAATTTTATGTCAGAATTCAGAGGCCCCATCTGATTGATTTTAAAAGAAATATGATTTTCTGATTTAAAGGCTTGCTGGAATAACTGTGCAAAATAGGATTTCGTATCAATATTGGGAAGTTGATTTGATAATGGTTTTTGTGATTGCTTTAACAATACGTATGCTTTTTTAATCGCGGTTAACAAACCATTGGTTTTGACTTCCCGTATGAATTTTTCCTGCCGGTGTTTGCTAGTAATGTTTTGAAACAATAATTTGAGCATTGAATGAAGCTATTGTTTTGCAATTCGCTTATAAATAAACGGTTGGGCTATATAATGAAGGTAAAATTTATACTACTTGCAGTAGGTTTGGACACAACTCAATGAAATGTACAGCGTTTTCTTATTGATAAACAAATGAATGATCCATCCCCGATATCGCTAGTGATTGTAAATTATAATGCAGGAATGTTACTAACTGATTGCATCCGTTCAGCGCAAAATCAGGTTGAGCAAATTATTGTCATCGATAATGCCTCCACTGATTCCAGTTTGGCTGAAATAGAACAAAAGTTTTCAAACGAAGAAAAACAACGATTTACGATTAAACGATTAGATCAGAATGTAGGATTTGCTGCCGCCTGTAACATTGGAATTCAAGAGTCCCGCTACCCTTTCATCTTATTTTTAAACCCTGATTGTATTCTTCCAGCAAACGCAATTGAGCGTCTACTGCAGGTACTGAATTCCGATAGGCAAATCGGAAT
>CAZIDT010000145.1:0-4625 GCA_964537855.1 uncultured Nitrosomonas sp. | reverse complement strand
CTATGCTTTGTGTTGTTTGATGACTAGGAAAATACGCTGGGTAATTGTTCTCTGCCCAGTTCAGTAACGTATCCGTATCGCTAGCGGTATCGGCTGTTGCCAAGCTGATATGGCTAAGAAAAATCAAAGTGCAGAAAAATGAAATGAGTGATTTTTGTTGTTGTTTCACTTTAATTCCTTGTTGGGAGGGTTCAATTTACTTAATGGTTAGTCCTAGCTTATCACTGGGATGGCTTCTGTATTCTACCTTGCTAGACTTTTCATTGAAAGGATTAATACCCTGCTCTATGATTGTGTTTAGATTAAGCGATAAGGGAATACGATGATAGATTGGCAACAAATTCTAGTATTAGCAAAAATAGGTAACCCACAACCGCCGCAGCGAGTAGAAAAATCAGAAGCCAAATGGAAGTCGCTGCTAACCGATGAGCAATATTTCGTTTTGCGCCAGAAAGGAACAGAACCTCCTCATAGCTCAACGTTGTGTGTGCAGTTTGAACCGGGTTTATATGCGTGTGCAGGCTGTGGAACGCTATTATTCGACGCTGCATCCAAGTTTAACAGTGGAACCGGATGGCCTAGTTTCACGCAACCAGTCGCAGAGAATGTGGTGGCTTATTACCTTGATACCAGTTATGGTATGCAGCGGATTGAAGTCAACTGTAATGTCTGTGATGGGCATTTGGGCCATGTTTTCCCGGATGGACCAGAACCCAGTGGGCTCAGATTTTGTATTAATGCACTTTCACTTAAGAAAAAGTAATTATTTTTAAGAAATATCAATTTTTCATGACTCAGCAGTTAAATAATTCGATTATTCCGACATCACCCATTCGACTCGTCATTCATGGGGGGGCGGGTGCAATTTCTCGTGCTCGTTTGACCAAAGAACGTGAGCTAGCCTACCAACTGGCGCTCCGAGATGCACTACTTGCAGGCTATGTTGTACTCAGCTCTGGTGGAAGCAGTGTTGAAGCCGTGACGGAAGCCATTGTTGTGATGGAAGATTCTCCACTCTTTAATGCAGGAAGAGGGTCTGTTTTTAGTCATGAGGGCCAAAATGAACTGGATGCTGCGATTATGGATGGCTCTGATCGAATGGCGGGAGCCGTTGCAGGGGTGCGAACTATTCGTAACCCCATTCGTGCAGCACAAGCGGTTATGACCAAAAGCACGCATGTTATGTTGATGGGTCCTGGTGCTGAAGCTTTTGCGCAGCATCAAGGACTAGAGATTGTTGACCCCTCTTATTTTTATACACAGCCGCGCTGGGAGCAATTGCAAAGAGCGATCGAGAAGGAACGTAAGCAAATCCAACAAACTATTGAAGCAGATTCGTTATTAGTTGAAAAAGATGAGAAATATGGAACGGTTGGGGCGGTCGCGCTGGATAGTAACGGCAATCTAGCAGCAGGAACCTCAACAGGAGGACTTACCAATAAACGCTATGGGCGTGTAGGCGATTCGCCGATTATTGGTGCGGGTACTTATGCTGACAATCGTTCTGTTGCAGTTTCAGGAACCGGTACCGGAGAAATGTTTATTCGAGCGGTTGCGGCGTATAGTATCGCAATGCAAGTGCAATTAAAGCAGTGTTCGATCACTGAAGCCGCCGACCAAACATTATCGGATATTGCTGCAATAGATGGAGATGGCGGAGTCATCGTGCTGAGCAAGGATGGTCATTATGTTTCACGCTTTACAACAGCAGGCATGTACCGAGGAACGATTGGTGGGGATGGGATTCCTTGGGTAGGAATTTTCCCGGAAACAGAAATACCGATGGATTTACCTAAAGGTTAGCTGATCGTTTTCTCGTTAGTGATACTGGAAAATTAATGAGTCAAGTTTAATTGGCTTTGGCTAGTTCAGTCCTAACTGGAAGCGAGCGCGTGTTATTAAAGTAACGCTTAATTCCCGAAACAATCGCAGTAGCCATTTTGTCTTGATAATGCTCATTTCTGAGTTTTTCTTCTTCTGAAGGATTGCTGATAAATGCAGTTTCCACAAGAATGGATGGGATATCAGGTGATTTAAGCACGGCAAATCCTGCTTGCTCTACTTGGCGTTTATGCAAGTGATTAACATTACCGATCGCCGAGAGTACGGTGCCTGCAAGTTTAATACTGTCATTAATGGTGGCATTGATCGATAAATCAATGAGCGTTTTTCTAAGGTAATGATCTTTAGTATTTAATTTAATTCCGCCGATGCGGTCAGATTCATTTTCTTTTTGGGCTAACCAGCTTGCGGTTGTTGAAGTGGCGCCATTTTCAGAGAGTGCGTAGACGGAAGACCCCCGCGCATCATTTCTGGGAACTGCATCGGCATGTACTGAAATAAATAGGTCAGCATTGGCGCTGCGTGCTTTGGTTCGACGGACTGCAAGCGGCAAGAAATAATCTCCAGTGCGCGTCAGTACTGCGTGCATGCCGGGTTCTTTATCAATTTTAGCCTTTAGTTTTTTAGCAATGGAAAGTGTAATATCTTTTTCTTGCGAGCCTTTGGGTCCGATTGCGCCAGGATCTTTTCCACCATGTCCTGCATCAATAGCAACGATGATCGTTTTTTGTTTTTCTGGTCTAGGATTGAAACTGGCTAAAGCTATTTCTGGCTTATTATTACTTTTGGCCTTAGTCACTATTTTTTGCTCTGATGCCTTAACAAGCGCCATTAACGGATCATCGTGTTGTTCGCTAGCGTTCGCGGCGCGATCCGGTGGAAAGACATCAAGAACGAGACGATAGCCGAATTTACCCATTGGATCGAGTGTAAAGGCCCTCGGTACCGCTTTTGTTTTAAGCGCAAGTGTTAACCGAACCCCATTCGAAGGTAGATATTCAATGTTAGCTTTCTTGATTAAGGGGTCTTTGGGGCCAATTTTGGTAGGAAGGCTTCCTAGTGGAGGATTTAGACCGGTATTTTCAAGATCGAGTATGATTTGATCGGGGTTGCTTTGTAAGCTGAGCGTATATTTAATCGGTAAATTGGATTCGAGGGTTACCCGGGTATACTCTGGCCCAGCCCAAACGCGGGTGAACGTAACTTGTGCGCTCGCATTTGCATTCGCCGTAAATAACAACAAGCTTAAACACAATAGGAAAACCCCTACCAGCACAAGCTGATAGAATTGAGCGACTTGCGATTTTTTTATCATGCTAGCAATGTCAGACATTGTTTACCCAAAACGGTATTCGCCTGAATTACAGCGAATCTACCTGTGTCTGCAAATTGAAGTTTTATTGTTAGATCCGCTGTTGGCAATAAATCTCCCCCTTTTTCTGGCCATTCGACTAAACAGATTGTTTCAGAATTAAAATAATCACGGAAACCGGCTGCTTCCCATTCTGAATAATCGTTGAATCTATAAAAATCAAAGTGATACAAGTATAACCTAGAAAAATTATAGATTTCAACCAAATTATACGTTGGGCTTTTGACTTTACCGTGATGGCCCATTGCTTGCAGTATTCCACGTGTCAGGGTGGTTTTACCTGAACCCAGCTCACCGATTAAAAAAATGATTAGACCAGCATGAAGCGTAGTTGCGATTTTTGCGCCGAGTGCTAAAGTTGCAGCTTCGTCAATTAAATGTAAGCAATATTGTTGTTCATCATGAGGCGTTAGCTCTGAACAATCAGGATTATGCAAGAAGAAATCTCCCAAAAGGTAGCAATTGATCTGGTTTCATTAAAACAATCGATAATTAATTGGGCCCGTGAATTGGGTTTCCAAGATATTCGTATCGCCAATGCTGAGGCGGATATGTCATCAGCTGAAACGGGTTTATCTACATGGTTAGCGATGGGTTTTCATGGTGATATGGATTATATGGCAAAACATGGTACTAAGCGTACACGGCCAAATGAATTGATCCCAGGCGTATCGCGGGTTATATCTGTGCGAATGAATTATCTTCCAGCGCATGCGAAAGAGAGTTGGAGTGTGATCAAAGATAGCCAACAAGCGTTTATTTCCCGTTATGCCCTTGGACGGGATTACCATAAAGTACTGCGGGGTCGGTTGCAGAAACTCGTTGAAAAAATGGAAGTTGTTATTGGTTCATTTAACTATCGCGTTTTTTCTGATAGTGCTCCGGTCATGGAAGTAGAATGGGCCTCAAAATCAGGGCTCGGATGGCGTGGCAAGCATACCTTGCTCTTGTCTCGCGAAGCAGGATCTTTTTTCTTCCTGGCAGAGATTTATACCGATATACCTCTTCCCGTTGATGAGCCGAGTAAGAGTTATTGTGGAAGTTGCACTCGCTGTCTGGAAGTATGCCCGACCAATGCGATTATTGCTCCCTATCAATTAGACGCGCGACGCTGTATTTCCTATCTTACAATCGAGTTAAAAGGAAGTATCCCTGAACCATTGCGGCCTTTGATTGGTAATCGAGTTTATGGTTGCGATGACTGTCAATTAGTTTGTCCTTGGAATAAATTTGCTAAACCAACCCAAGAGCCTGATTTTGCGGTTCGAAATGGATTGGACGATAGCTCTCTCGTTGAATTATTCGCATGGACCCAAGATGATTTTGAAGTGAAGCTTGCTGGCAGCCCAATTCGGCGCATCGGTTACCAGCAGTGGCTCAGAAATTTGGCAGTGGGGCTTGGAAATGCACC
>CAZIDT010000144.1:0-4662 GCA_964537855.1 uncultured Nitrosomonas sp. | reverse complement strand
ATTTATACCTTAGCTGTCATACTACTACTTTACTTGCCTTATAAACTCGTTCTTGAGATTGCAGAAAAATTGCAAAATTAAACGATCCTATCGCTAGTAAGTTCAACAACGCTATTAATCACCTCATGTATTTATCCAAAGAATTCGACCTAAAATCAAAAAGTTTTCTAGCACTCATCCTCGGTTCATTGACTGTACTGGGATTTGCACCTTTTTATTTTTTCCCAGTGCCGGTCATTACCCTTCTACTCTTACTTCATCTATGGCATGCAAGTACCAAGGCTTGGCACGCTGCGATTATAGGCTTCTCGTTTGGAATAGGATTATTTGGCGCTGGTGTAACTTGGCTTTATGTTAGCCTACACGACTTTGGCGGCATGCCCATGCCTATCGCAGTCGTGGCGTTGCTATTACTTTGCGCTTATTTATCGCTTTTTCCGGCGTTGACGGGATGGTTTGCTACGAAACTGCGATTCGTCCACTTCAGTGCCTGGGCGGCCTGCGTCTCAGCTTGCTGGGTTATGTCTGAATGGCTAAGAGGTACTTTATTCACAGGATTTCCCTGGTTAACGCTCGGTTACTCACAAGTACCTGCAAGCCCTTTAATTGGTTACGCTCCTATTCTTGGTGTGTATGGCATTTCGCTATTACTGGTATTTAGCATTGCTTTATATGTCGCTTGGCCAAAACAAAAGAATCTAAACCATTATCTATGGATACTGGGTGGAATATGGGTAAGTGGGTATGGATTACAACATTATCAGTGGGTCAATCCTGAAGGCAGTCCTGTAACCGTTAGCTTACTGCAAGGTAATATCTCGCAAGACCTAAAATGGCAAGAAGATCACCTACTTAGCACCATGAATACTTATGCAGACCTAGTGCTTGAAAGTAACAGCCGCTTGATTGTCACGCCAGAAATCTCCATTCCATTATTCCATGAAGATGTACCTACTGATTATTTATCCTTACTTAGCGACCATGCTAAGAAAAATGAAGGAGATGTATTAATTGGTTTTGCAGAAACAGTGCCTCATTCGATCGATCGCAATGAATATTTCAACTCAATGTTTAGTATGGGCATTTCGCCAGAACAACGGTACCGAAAACATCATTTAGTGCCTTTTGGGGAATTCATTCCTTTCAAACCACTCTTTGGTTGGATTATTCAAGTATTAAATATTCCTTTATCCGATTTTTCTCGCGGTTCACTCGATCAACAGCCATTAGATTTGGCAGGTCAGAAGGTAGCTATTAATATTTGCTATGAGGATGTATTTGGCGAAGAAATCATCTTACAGCTTCCGCAAGCTACAATTCTAGTCAATGTCAGCAATGATGCCTGGTTTGGTCGTTCAATTGGTCCACGACAACACTTACAAATTTCCCAAATGCGTGCAATGGAAACGGGGCGCTATATGCTGCGCGCAACCAATACAGGAGTAACGGCCATTATTAATGAGCGCGGCCAGATCGAGCAAGAACTCGAAATGTTTGTTACAAAAGGGCTACACGGTACCGCTCAAGGATTTACGGGAGCCACTCCTTATGTTCAGTATGGTAATACCCTTGTGCTAACGATCATTGGATTATGTTTTTTACTCGGTGTGCTTATCGCTTTCATGTCGAGAAGAGATGATTAGCAACTCAATAAACTAGCTTATCTCGCTCTTTTCTTCAAACAATCGAAAAATTTCCTCAGCAGCAGCTGGTTTTCCAACATGATAACCTTGCGCATAGTCCACATCCATTCTTTCTAGCAGCAATAAAATTTCTTCACTTTCCACAAACTCAGCGGTAATTTTCTTCCCAAAACCTTTTGCAACACTGCATAACGCTTTTACCAGAATCTGATCATCCGGATTATTTGCTAAGTTCCTAATAAAAGAGCCATCAATTTTTACAGCATCAACAGGCAATTCTCGTAAATAATAGAATGAAGAAAACCCAACACCAAAATCATCAAGCACAAACCCACATCCTAATTTTTTTATTTCCCGAAGAAGATTTCTGGTTCCAGGCAAGTTGTCTAACGCTGCTGTTTCGGTTATTTCAAAAAATAACAACGTTGGGTCTACACCGGATGAAGTTAGTTCATGCCGAATTACAGGCAATAATTCCGGATCGTTAAATGCATGAGCTGACAGATTAATGGAGAAACGAATAGGTTTAGTTGATTTATGATTTATTTTAGCAACCTGAGTAATTGCCTTACGTAACACCATGTGATCGATTGCATGAATCAACCCGGTATGCTCAGCTGCAGCGATAAATGCAGCGGGTGAGTGAATCGTGCCATCACTATCATGCATACGCAGTAACACTTCATAATGGGTGATCGCACGATCATGTAATGACATGATCGGCTGGAAATAGAGCAAATAATGATCGTATAAATTGGCATACTCAATCTTCTCTTTCCAGTGCACCAGGGTGTACAGCCGTTCCCGTGTTTTATCATCATTTGAAAATAAATGCCACGTCCCTCGCCCAATTTCTTTAGCCTGATACATAGCTAAGTCAGCAGCAGCTAGTAAATCGTGGACATTCTTACCATGTTCAGGAAATAGTGCTATCCCGACACTTGCAGCAATTTTATAGGTTCTTCCATTGACATTTAATTGTGTTTCACTCAAACGCAATAGAATTTTCTTTGCAACTTCAATCGCTCCTCCTGCCGATATCTCTGGCAAGATTACTGCAAATTCATCCCCTCCCAAGCGACCTGTTACATCAGCAGTCCGAATCGTGCGCGATAGCATCTCAGCCACCATTTTTAATAATGCATCGCCTGCCTGATGCCCACTGGTATCATTGATATATTTAAACCGATCAAGATCAAAAAACAATAAAGCACCTGGATGCTGGTATCTTTCTGCCCAGCTAAGCATCTGCTCCAATTCTTCACTAAATCGTCGGCGATTGAATAAATTAGTCAGTGGATCATGATCAGCTAGCCAAGCAAGATGCCCTTCAACTCGCTTATATTCGGTTATATCTAAACCAACCGATAAAACTGAAGGGTCTGTTTCAGACTGCCAGGTTAGTTTTGAATGTAACCATACGATATGGCGCTTCGAGCCATCATTACACAAGGTCATCGCTTCATGCCGCAATTGGTCGCGATGTCCCCGACGAATCTCTTCAAGGTAATTTACCAGATTGTATTGCTGATCGTTATCGGGTGCTAACACCTCCAGAAAATACTTGGTTTGAATTTCTTCTTTAGAATAGCGCATCAACATTTCACCATACGCATTCAACATGAGAATTTTTCCGCTAACATTTTGCGTTAGCACAATAACTTGTGCAGTATCCAGCAAATGGGAAATAAAATCTTTTTCTTTACTGAGCTCATCTCTCTGTTGCACAAGTAGTTTGGTACGATACGCAACCTTATTCTCCAATTTCTCAAGCTTATGGGACAATGCCACAGCCGCTTCATACAGCAGATCTACTTCATCTTTGAGCCATCGCTTTCGACTGACAGTGGCTAGCGTAGCACGAAAAATGCCAAAACTTCCTCCTGCCAATAGCGGTAGTGTAAATACAATATGCTTTAATCTCGTCAGTGGTAATGAAAGAATTGCGAATAATATGAGTTCGGATACTAATAACCCAACTAATCCAATAATGATAATTCGCCAGGTAGAATCTCGAATTGACTGAATCGTTGGCGTAATATCGGTAAGTACAACCAAATAAGCACGATCCAATACATTAACACCTCGCAATGAAAGCAGTTTAACTCGATGGTGACGGTTATCCCATTCAGTATGAATGCCTACTCTAAGATCCTGAATCATTGGGTGCAATTCTGCTATTTGACCAAGCATCTCTAAATTCTTTTCTCTATTAGTCAATGCTACTAAACGCACACCCCAATTTGCAAATATTACATCATTCTGTTGTATATCTGGATTTTCTGCCTTCATTTTCAAGAGCAATCCAATATCGGAGCCAAATGTTCGCTTAAATCCTAGAAAAACATCCGCTAATGAAGCACCAATAACAATAGCTCCTGCACGAACTCCGTCAATGAGTAGCGGCTCGATGGTATATTGCAAACAACTTTCGATACAAATCAATAAGTTTGCAGGTAATTCCTGCGAATTAACATCATGGACTTGCTCCAAAATAAGCGCATCGCGCTGCATATCCTCTTCAAAGTTATCCCAGCCGACCAGCAGTTGATCCGACTGATCGTAAAATCGGATCGTCTCGATACCATTATGTAATTGAAACAACGACCAGTGCTGCTCAAAAGCATGGGTAATTTGGTCGCTACTTTGCATCGCTAGGGCTGTATCCATTCCTTTCAAGAAAGGAATCATCCTAATCAACTGACGGGAATTATTCGAAGTTTGTTCGATTAGATTTTCTACTTCGGTAACATAACGTTGATATTGCAAGCTACTCTGATAATCAACATTATCAATGAGGCTTCGATAATTAATCACACTAAACATTGTCACGACAATGAGTAGGATCAAACTACTCAGCAATGAAATTTTCCATTTCAAGCTGAAGAATTTTGATAATGTCCTATGAACCTCCCTGTCGAGGCGAGTAAGTGACACTAATTGACTGAACTTCATCGTATCGACTATTAGAAACGATACGAAGCTTGGAACGCAAACAAATTCCAATGTTGATCAGTAT
>CAZIDT010000143.1:0-4709 GCA_964537855.1 uncultured Nitrosomonas sp. | reverse complement strand
CTATCCATCCATGATCAGCTTTGGTACGATGATCAATGCAGCGCGACTTGAAATGGCACGAGAACCGATGGTTTGGTGGACATTACTGGCAGCGTTTGGATTTATGTTTACATTGGTACTGAGTGCAAATCTTTTTGCAGATGCCGTGCAGAATGCCTTCAATCCCCGCATTAGAACGTTACCGCACAAATCAACTCAACTCGTTAATTTGACTACAACTCAAAGCACAATTTCGGTTAAGCAAAAAAATACCCCTTCGATATGACCCCGTTACTGGAAATCAACCAGCTTTCAACAGTCCTTTATACCGGTGGAAACCCTGTACGCGCAGTTGATGGGCTTTCTCTGACGATATATAAAGGAGAAACCTTTGCATTGCTTGGAGAATCTGGTTGTGGCAAATCAATGACAGCGCTTTCTATCATGAGATTATTGCCCGAAGCAGGGCAAATCATCGAGGGCCAAATCAAGCTAAGTGATCTCGATCTACTCCAATTAACTGAAGCTGAAATGCGTAATATCCGCGGAAAAGGCATCAGCATGATATTTCAGGAACCAATGCTAAGTCTGAATCCAGTTATGACTATTTCAGCTCAGATAGATGAAGTACTCCAGCACCATTTTAATTTACCCAATCAAATCAAGCAGCAACGAATAAGGGCATTGTTACAACAGGTTGGTATCTCCGATATTGAGCGCCGCCTATCCGAGTATCCTTTCCAGTTCTCAGGCGGAATGAAGCAACGCGTAATGATTGCTATGGCGTTAGCAGGACAACCTAAATTATTAATTGCAGATGAGCCCACAACAGCACTTGATGTCACCATTCAAGCTCAAGTGCTGAATTTGATGAAAACCATACAAAAGCAGACACTGATGTCGATTTTGCTCATTACCCATGATTTAGGCGTCGTAGCAAAGATGGCCGATCGTATAGCGGTGATGTACGCTGGTGAAATCATCGAAACAGCGCGTCGGGAAGATTTCTTTTTCAATCCTAGCCATCCCTACTCACAAAAACTTTTTGCAGCGTTACCTGATAAAAACAAACGTCAACAAGGTCTTGCTGTAATTCGTGGTAGTGTGCCTCCTTTGTCACAAACTTTTTCAGGATGCCGTTTTGTGGAGCGTTGCGATCAGGCGGTGAAACTGTGCTATGAGCACCCGCCCAGCTGGGCCAAGTTTGATAACGATCATTACGTCAAGTGCCACCTTTTCAATAACCCTCAGCAACTAGTTTCTAAGCTGGTCGAACCTACAATCCCAATTACTCAACCAGCATCTCATTCCTTCTATAATGAATTGCTCCTTGTTAAAGATTTGAGTGTTCATTTCCCAATTTATAGTGGTCTCTTGAAACGAGTATCAGGACATGTCAAGGCCGTTGATGGTATTTCATTCACAATATCATCTGGAAAAACGCTTGCCTTAGTGGGTGAATCGGGCTGCGGTAAAACAACGGTTGGTAAAAGTATTTTGCAACTTATTCCTGTGACAGCAGGTAGTATTCAGTTCAATGGTATTGAGTTAACTAAACTATCCCCTCAGGCATTGCGCAAAGGGCGATCCGACTATCAAATCATCTTTCAAGATCCCTATTCATCTCTCAATCCAAAGATGCGCATTTTTGAAATTCTAAAAGAAGGAATTGACGCGCTAGGGATCGAAAAAAATCATATGCTTCATCGTTCAACATCTCAAACTAATATACCCTTGCGTTCGGTTGAAGCACGAATTGATGAACTCCTTCAACAAGTAAATTTACCCACTGAAACAAAATGGCGCTACCCACATGAGTTCTCAGGAGGGCAACGTCAACGTATCGCAATTGCAAGAGCGTTATCGGTTAATCCAAAACTATTGATCTGCGATGAACCTACGAGTGCACTTGACGTTTCAGTTCAAGCACAAATATTAAATCTACTGAGTGATTTACAGCGTAATTTTGGTCTCGCTTTTCTTTTTATTACGCATAATATATCTGTCGTTGAATACCTAGCAGATGAGGTAGCTGTTATGTATTTAGGAAAAATTGTAGAAAAAGGAACCGTTGATGAAGTACTGAATCACGCTAAACACCCCTATACTCAGGCGCTGTTATCTGCGGTACCAACTATAAAATCATATTCAAACCATGAAGAAATAGAACTTAGTGGTGAGCTTCCCTCTTTGAGTCATACGCTATCAGGCTGTTATTTCCACCCTCGTTGCTCAAGAGCTATGCCAATTTGTCAGCAATCATATCCTCAAATAAGAACATTTTCAGCAACCCACGCAGCTCATTGTCATCTGTATGAACCCTCTGCGTCAAAGGAAGTCATATAACAACTCTAATAATCTTAGGAATTACTGCAATGCTTGAACAGGAAGTAAAAAAACGCCGCACTTTTGCAATTATCTCTCACCCGGATGCAGGCAAAACCACGTTGACTGAAAAATTGTTAATGTTTGCAGGTGCTATCCACATCGCTGGTAGTGTTAAAGCTCGCAAGGCAAGCCGTTACGCAACTTCAGATTGGATGGAAATTGAGAAGCAACGCGGTATTTCGGTAGCCAGCTCTGTAATGCAGATTGAATATAATGATCACGTTATCAATTTATTAGATACACCAGGACACCAGGATTTTTCCGAGGATACTTATCGGGTGCTCACTGCTGTTGATGCTGCACTGATGGTAATTGATGCGGCTAATGGCGTAGAATCACAAACTTTACGACTGTTAGATGTTTGTCGAGCACGCAACACGCCAATTCTCACCTTTATCAATAAAATGGACCGGGAAGTTCGAAATTCACTCGATCTAATCGATGAAATCGAACAAACATTAGGAATGGATGCAATTCCCTTCACATGGCCAATCGGCATGGGGAAACAGTTTCGTGGGGTTTTTGATCTCCAGAATCAATGTGTAAGAGTATTCCAACCCGGAACAGATCGAATCGACACTGAGCTTGAAGTTATCAATAACCTTGATAGCAATCAAATCGTAACTCGTTTTGGTAATGAATTTATAGAGGCTAAACAAGAAATTGATCTAATCTCTGGTGTATCCCCTCAATTTAATCAGAGCAGCTTTCTAGCAGGTGAACAAACCCCTGTCTTTTTTGGCTCTGCAATTAATAATTTTGGCGTTCGAGAAGTATTAGATGCATTGATTAATCTTGCTCCTGCACCAGGTCCTCGGCAAGCTTTACAGCGCATAGTGTCACCTGGTGAAAAGAAATTTTCTGGTGTGGTATTTAAAATTCAAGCCAATATGAATCCTGCTCATCGCGATCGAATTGCTTTCATTCGAATTTGCTCGGGTGAATTCAAGCGAGGTATGAATCTTAAAGTTACTCGAAACAATAAAGAGATTCGAACCAATACAGTTGTATCCTTCTTATCGCAGCGTCGAGAAATTTTAGAAACAGCTTATCCTGGAGATATCATTGGAATACCTAATCATGGCACACTTCAGCTGGGAGATACACTGACGGAAGGAGAGCTACTTCAATTTACAGGTCTGCCGTTCTTTGCGCCGGAAATATTTCAAACTGTGGAAATCAATGATCCAATGCGGACCAAACAACTCAAATTAGGACTAACTCAACTCGGTGAAGAAGGCGCTATTCAAGTATTCCGTCCCCATCTAGGCAGTACCTTACTGCTCGGTGCGGTAGGTAATTTACAATTTGAGGTTGTTACTCATCGTTTGCAACATGAATATGGTGTCGATGCGCGTATCGCATCAGCCAAGTATCAATTAGCTCGTTGGATTACTTCTGATAATCCAAAAGATTTACAGCGTTTTATCGATTTGAATTCACATCGTATTGCATATGATGCCGTTGATGCTCCAACTTTTCTTGCTTCATTCGAAGCAGAATTGAGCGTTGCAAAAGAAAACTGGCCCTCGATTCATTTTCATAAAATGCGAGAACATGCAGGGCTGGTTTTTCAATCTCATGCTTGAGTTAAAAAATGGGTTAGCAATTCTTAAACAAAGATTGCAACAAATGATATGTTATCTAATCTAATTAGATCATAGTGCACTACCACTACTACTGCACTGCTGCATTCATTAGCTTACTATTGAGAAATAAATGACTAAAGAACTAATTGTTTTGTTATTTTTTTCTGTTATCACTTCCTTCACACTAACTAATACTAAATTAGCTGAAGCTCATCGTACTATCGTTCATCATCGCATGTTTTCCTATACACCATGGGGTTATGGTTTAGGATACCCTACAAATCTTTACGGATATCGTAGCTATTATGGATATGGATACTATTATCCATACCTTTCTTATGAACGCTTTCCATTATTTTATCCGGATATCGATCCTTTTCTTTATTCTCGGCATCGAGCGCCTATCTATTATTCACCTTTAATTAATCTACCGCTTGCCCAACCTATTTACATTCAACAAATAGAACCAACTATCGTTCAGGAAAATCAGTATTGGTATTATTGTGAAAAACCCGCAGGCTACTATCCAAAGGTCAAAGAGTGTCAAACTGAATGGATTAGAGTTCCGCCACAACCAACTGAATAAGTACACAACAAAGAAAGTATTTTAAGAAACTTGTGGTAATTCAGAATACAATATGCTGTTAAGTATTCCGAATTACCTAACGAATGAACTTCTTAGCAAACGTAAAACATAATTACGCTTTTTTATTTGATTTGAGGAAGAAGAAGGCGACGCCAGCAGCAATAGCC
>CAZIDT010000142.1:0-4713 GCA_964537855.1 uncultured Nitrosomonas sp. | reverse complement strand
CTGATGTTAGTATTGTTAGCGGTAGAAACATACGTGTTCAAGATATTGAAGAATTGGCTGAGCAACAGTCAGAGGTTAGATCACGTGAAGCATCGGCATTTGGCATTAGTGATTCAAATGGTGCTACAACGGTTGTATTAGTGGTTGAATGTCGTCTCACTTCGATGGAAGAGCGGCAACTACTGATGAGTCGCTTGCAACAGTTAGTGTATATGGCATTTGGGGTTAATTGCTTAGTTGAGCTGGTTCCTCCTCATACACTGCCAAGAACTTCTTCTGGTAAATTGTCTCGATTTGCTGCACGCCAGGGCTTTTTGCAGCGTGCAAATATGGTCGATCAATTACCCGCAGCTTCATTATCTGGAGATAGATAATTCTAAATGCATCAAGTAGTGGCAATTACAGGTGCCACAGGATTTATTGGGCAGAACCTACTTGATGCATTAATCCAACACGGATGGTTGATAAATGCACTTACAAGAAAACAACCGTCTAGGAATAATCATAAAAATATCAAATGGGTTTTTGGTGATCTTGATGATCACAGTGCGCTTCTAGAGCTTGTTACAGGAGCAACCGCTGTCATTCATTGTGCTGGCGCAGTCAGGGGTAATTCACCAGAAGCTTTTTTCCACTCAAATGCGAGAGGTACTGAGAATTTACTGCAAGCTGTTGCATCAGTAAGTTTAGATTCTCGTTTTCTCCTAATTTCATCGCTTGCCGCGAGAGAGCCAACATTGTCATGGTATGCTGCGAGTAAATCTAAAGCAGAGCAGATCGCGCTTCATTACTTGCACGATGCTGGTATTTCATATGCTATTTTTCGACCATCAGCTGTTTATGGACCTGGTGACAGGGAATTGTTGCCGATATTTCGAGCAACTTGCTATGGAATCATGCCTGTAGTTGGTAATTACGAGAATCGATTTGGTTTGTTACACGTCAGAGATCTAGTCGAACTTATTTGTTATTGGCTAAATAATGTAAGCTTTCCCAATGGAATTTACGAGATTGACGATGCTACACCTGGCGGATATAGTTACCAATCTGTTGCGGAGATCGCTCAGCAGATTCTCCATAGACCAGTTAGATGTATTAAATTACCTGGAGAATTTGTACATCTGGTTTCAAGAATGAATTTAAGGCTATCTAAGTTTCTAAACTATTCGCCTATGCTGACACCAGGTAAGTTTCGTGAATTACAGCACCCGAACTGGGTTTGTGATATGAGAGCGTTTGAGCAGAAAGGGATCAATTGGGTTCCTCATACTTCGCTTCGCGAAGTGTTGCCTTATTTAATAAAATCTAAATAGAACTATGAATGAAGTGACGCAAGCAGCAATTCTAAAGTTATTATGTCAGCGATTAACAGGTTTAGCTAAAGCAGACTTTGAAATAACGTCAGAGACCAATCTCATTACTCAATTGGCAATAGATTCGATAAAGCTATTAAATTTGATTATGGAAATTGAGGATAGTTTTGATATTTCAGTTCCTGTCAACGCACTTACTGATGTAATAACTGTTCGAGATTTGGCGGATTTGATCTATCGAATAAAATCGGAGTCGAAATGAGTCTGTTAGAAAAGCTAGATCGAGCTGCAGCAGCAAGAAAAGCGCAATTACCAGGGGGAGTTGGTGCATTTGGTATACCGATAGAAGCAATTTATTCTGCGACGGAGGCGCAGATTGAAGGTCGCAAAATATTACTATTTGGAACAAATAACTATCTAGGACTTAGTTTTTCTTCGGAATGTCGAGAAGCAGCCCATGCAGCTATTGATGCAGAAGGAACTGGAACGACTGGATCTCGAATGGCTAATGGTAATTATTCTGGACATCGAGCGCTTGAAGTGGAGTTTGCAGATTTTTATCATTGCCGCTCTAGCATCGTTTTTACTACAGGTTATCAAGCAAATCTAGGAACTATTTCAGCGCTATTAGGAAAAGGAGATGTTGCGCTTATCGATGGAGATTCACATGCTAGTATTTACGATGGCTGTATACTCAGTGGCGCAGATATCATTCGCTTTCGTCATAATGATAGTGACGATCTGGAGAAACGATTGCGTCGTCTGGGGGAACGAAGTAAAAATACGCTCATTATTGTTGAAGGTATCTATAGTATGTTAGGAGACCAAGCTCCCTTGGCCGAGATTGTCAATTTAAAAAAACAATATGGCAGTTTACTTTTATTGGATGAAGCACATTCTTTAGGGGTGCTAGGAGAAACAGGACAAGGATTAGTCGAAAAAGCTGGACTAAATCAAGAAGTCGATTTTATAACAGGAACATTCAGTAAAAGCTTGTGTGGAATTGGTGGATATTGTGTCAGTAATCACGCGCAGCTTGATCAAATGAGATATGTCAGTCATCCGTATATTTTTACGGCTTCTCCTTCTCCTGCGACTATTGCAGCTACTCGTGCTGCATTGAAAATTTTAAGAGCTGGAGTGGAATTAAGAAAGAGGCTTTGGCAGAATGCAGAGCAGCTTTATAGTGCGTTAAAAAATATAGGATATCAGCTAGGTCCTCAGCCAGGACCTATTGTAGCAATTATTCTCGATAGCCCAGAACAGGCACTTGCTATGTGGAATGGTCTCATGGCAGCAAATATTTATGTAAATTTGATTCTGCCACCCGCTGCCCCTGAAGGAAAATCATTAGTTCGGTGTAGTATTAATGCAGCACATACTCCTGAGCAAATTAATTACGTTTCGCAAGTTCTGTCAGAGCTATATGTTAGGTTGCATTAGCATTGCTTTACTTATACCAGGAATTTCTTCATTACGCTCTATTCGTTTATAGGATAGACATTCTCTTAGATGAAAGATTGGATTACCCCACAATGGCCGTCTCCTGCCAATGTAAAAGCAATATTCACAACTCGAAATGGTGGTTTTAGTCAAAATAAGGAAGGTAAGTACGCTGAACTTAATCTAGGTGATCACGTTGAAGATAACCATACGTTAGTTCAGCAGAATCGACAGCTATTGAGAAATTATCTTCCGGGCGATCCATGCTGGCTTAAGCAAATGCATGGATCTAGGTTCGTTTGGGTTGATGAATTGAGAGATAAAAATCGTGATCTTGAGGCTGATGCTGCCTTATCTCGAACTGAAGGAGTCGTATGCGCTGTTTTAGTAGCTGATTGTTTACCGATACTTTTATGTAATCGAGGAGGAAATATTGTTGGAGCAATTCATGCTGGATGGCGAGGACTAGCGAGTGGAGTAATCGAGAATGCGGTTTATGGGATGAATTGTAGAACTTCTGATCTTATGGCTTGGCTTGGGCCGGCAATCAGTAAGCAGCATTTTGAAGTAGGTGAGGAAGTAAGGGATATTTTTATTAGTCAAGATAGTCAATCTAGCTTGGCTTTTTTTGCTGCGACAGAGAATGGAAAATGGTTTGCAGATATATTCATGTTAGCAAAGCAAAGATTAGCTAATTTAGGGATAAATCAAATATATGGGGGAGGTGAATGTACTTATCGTAATTCCTCCCGCTTTTATTCCTACCGGCGTGATAAACAAACTGGGCGCATGGCTGCATTAATATGGTTATCAGAGCTAGATGCTTAAGTTGGCAGTAAGTTAGGCCTTGCTTATGTAGTCATGATGGAAACAAGTGATAATTAAATTTAAGTAGTCCTGATTGTGAAATATATAGGATGAATCCAGCACTCGGATGTTTACGTGCTGGATTTTGTTTTTTTGATAGATAATTCTGAATAATTTTATGATTTTAACTTGGATCATCTTGGCTGGTTTAGCGGGAGGAATGTTAAGCGTTTTATTTGCGGCCTTCTTGACATTAAAAACGAGTAGTGCCTGGGTATCAACACTCGTTTCTTATGCAATTGGTGCATTGCTTGGCGCAGCTTTTATTAATACGCTCCCAGAGGCTCTAGCAATTGCAGATGATTCACGATCCATCACTATCATCATATTACTGGGAATACTAGCATTCTTTATTTTAGAAAAGCTGGTGCTATGGCGACATTGCCACTTAGACGAATGCGAAGTACATGACATTATTCAGCCCACGATGGTAAGTATTCAACACGATCATGGCCGTAGTGGAATTATGATAACCCTTGGTGATATTTTTCATAATTTCGTTGATGGGGTTCTGATTGCTGCTGCTTTTTTGGTTGATGTTCAAACGGGCATTGTTACCTCGATAGCTATCATCGCACATGAGATTCCACAGGAGGCAGGGGATTTCATTATTCTGCTTAATTCAGGCTATAGCCGAGTCCAAGCCTTATTGTTGAATTTGCTAGCCAGCACTGCCACATTAGTGGGGGGAATACTTGCTTATTTTATGCTCAACCAACTCAATTATTTGATTGTGCCGATGTTAGGTATTGCAACCGCCAGTATGATCTATGTTGCTATGGCAGACTTAATTCCAAGCTTGCATAAACGCCCAGCGATTTCCGCAACTATACAGCAGGTAGTTTTGATTATGTTGGGTATTGGTTCCATTTGGTTTATCGAGGTTTTATTTAATCATCATCACTAAAATGGGCTTTCAGAAAACAAATTAAGGTTTCTTTGATTAAATCATAAAGATTCGGAACCTTATTCACTGCGCAATAATCTGCTGTGTAGGCTTTTGTAACGGAGACAGTTGAAGTTATTCTTTTTTTGAAAATGCCGCTATTTCTTTAGTTAAAAAGAGCTTGATTCTTGAAATTTGAGGACT
>CAZIDT010000141.1:0-4722 GCA_964537855.1 uncultured Nitrosomonas sp. | reverse complement strand
AATAGGGTATCTGAGCTAGGAGAAACTTAATTCTTTGCCTATAACGATGGGAAATCGGAAGTGTGTGATAGAGGAATTTTGCTGATTTGAGCGCTAATTTTTTTGTTCCATGGTGAAATGGGTGGTTATCTATTTTTTGTGCCCAATCCGATAACTGTATCGTCTTCTCATATTCGAGCAAACGTTTTGTTTCCGATTGATCAAGTTGGCTATCGCGTTGAACAAGCGTCTGTTTTAAGTTTGAAATATGTGTATCGCGATCAGCTACAGTCTGAGAAAGCTGCTCTTGCTCATGCTGATAATGAGCAATACGCTGATTTTGTTCAAGGGTTATTTGCTTGAGCTGGGAAAGTTGTTCGTTGTAGTGCGTGATTTTATCGTTTAGGCATTTAATTTGATTTTTAAGATCTGCAATGTGTGAGTCTGTATCTAAGGACTCGATACGAGAGTCATTTAGCGATAATAATAGCTGATCAATCCAATCCGAGTGAGCATAGAGTAAGATGATCTGATATCCCTGCCATGCAGTTTTTGGCTTGATTCTGCAGTCAATAACACGAGATACAACAAGTCTAAAATTATTTTTGAGTACCAAAGGGATATTTTCAGGTAGAAATGAAAAGAAATGTTCATCAATCCGATCTATTTCTTTATAAGGGAGCGCAAGTACAATGGCTTTTTTTGTTCGCCTTAATATTGAAGTCAGTACTTCATAGGGTTTGTGAAAATGTTCTAAGGTATTCGATGAGAAAACAATATCATAGACCTTCTCATTGCTTGTTATACTCTCGTTTAACCAGTTCTCATTGAGGAAACGAATTGAAGGATAGCGCTGCGTTGCTTTTTCAATGGCGGGCAATGAAAAATCGATTCCAGTTATTTGGGAAGGATCAATATAACTTGCCCAAACATCAGATCCATCACCTTGAGCACATCCCCAATCAGCAAAGGTTAATTTATTTCTTCTAATTTGCTCGATAAACCATTTAGGTAAATATTCAATGGCAATCTGAGAAAAAAAACGAGATTGTGCTGGTCCCCCAAAACTATCCCAATTACTTCTGAATCGATTATCCCAGTATAAGGTGGTGTTGATGGAATCCATATTTATACTATTTCAAGCTAATCGCTTGTTCAATATTAGGCTGAAAAAGCCCAAAGAAATGTTCTTTCGACAACGATGCAAAGTAATGTGCACCTTCAAAATATTCATAATAGTGAATATCGCTATATTGCCGATTCTCCACTGCTGCAACCAATAAATATTTTCCTGTCACTAAAGAGTTAACTAATTTAAATGAAACACTGAAGCGCTCATTCTCAGGTAAGCGCTTTAATTCAAAATCATGGGTTGTCGAAACGATTAAATCAGTTCCTTTTAAATCTTTAATCGAAAATGCAACGCTTAAGTGATCCCGAGAAATTTCGGATGGAATATGCAGATCGATGAATATTTCGATAGGCGTGCCCCAGTGAAGGGTATTTTTTCTAACGCCATGGCTATCCCGCACGGATGCGGAAAGGATAATCCCTTTGTAAGATCCCCAATGGGTGATAGGCTTGGGATCTAGCGTAATTTCTGGTTTTGGGTCAGAAGGTGACGTGTGCTCGGCTCCGGTTACTTCTCCTTGCAAGCAAGAGTCAGTCTGGTTATCGAGGGGAAGTTCTAGTGGTTTTGTGGACTTGGCTTTATGGCGAACTATATTTTTATGCGGTAAATTGGATGTTTCGATAGAGGGTTGATCGTTCTTAAACATATAGGCCATATAGCGCCCTGTTACTGGAAAGACATCACCATCTTCTACGAGATATCCTTGATCAAGCCAGAGAGTGCGACTGCATAGTGTACGAACGGAGGAGATATCGTGGCTAACGAAAAGAACTGTAGTTCCTTTACTCATGATATCTTTGATACGGCGCATACATTTTGCTACAAAGCGAGCATCGCCAACCGCGAGCGCTTCATCAACGATTAGAATTTCTGGGTCGACATGAATCGCGATCGAGAAAGCTAATCGCGCATGCATTCCACTGGAGTATGTTTTAATGGGTTGATCAAAGAAATCCCCGAGCTCAGAAAATGCACAGATCTTGTCCATTTGTTCCGCTATCGCATCCCTAGAGAAACCAATAATAGAGGCATTGAGTAATACATTTTCACGGCCGGTAAACTCGGTATTGAATCCAGCACCTAGCTCAAGAATAGCCGATACGCGTCCAATAACATTGACTGTGCCTATGGTAGGTGCAAGTGTTCCTGCGATGATTTGCAGTAGCGTTGATTTTCCGCTGCCATTGGTTCCGATTACCCCGATGATTTCGCCTTTCGATACAGTGAAGGATATATCACGTAAGGCCCAAAATTCTCTAAAGAATTTTTTCTTACTTGATCCAAACATTTGAAACAATCTATCTCTGGGCTTATCATAAATGTGAAAACATTTACCTAACCCATCAGCTTGCAAAGCAATTTCAGAGGACATCAGCAAAACCTTTGCGTGTTTTCTGGAACCAGGCGAAGCCTAGCCAAGCAGTAAAGAATGAGCACAATGAGTAAATAATCCAAGTGCTCCAATTCAGTCCTTTCCCCCAAATCATTATTTCACGCGCTTGCTCAACGATAAAGGTTAACGGGCTGGCTTGAATGAAGTGATGATATTCCACAGGTAGCGCAGAAATCGGGTAGAAAATTGGTGAGAGAAACAACAATGCTGTTGTCAGAATCCCGATAATTTGAGCGACATCACGTAAATAAACACCAAGCGATGCCAGGAGCCAGGTTAACCCTAGGATCATGAGAAAGAATGGAAACAGCAAGAGGGGTAGTAACCAGAGCGTGCTAGGAGGAATGCCAATAAAAATCATATAAAAACCCAACCAAACGAATAGGCTGATAATGAGATGAAACGTTGCTGAACCTATCGCTACGATGGGAAGTATTTCTAAAGGAAATACTACTTTTTTAACATAATTGACATTACTCAGCACAAGACCTGGTGCTCTGTTGATACATTCTGCAAATAGGTTGTACATCATTAGCCCAGCAAAAAGAACTAAAGCAAACTCCGTCTTAGAGTCAGTTCCACCGATCCAACGGGCTTTAAATACAATACTGAAAACGAATGTGTAAACAACTAGCATGAGAACGGGATTAAAGAATGACCATAATATTCCCATAATCGAGCCTCGATAGCGCCCGATAACCTCACGCTTAATTAGATTAAATATAAGCCCCCAGTGAGCTCTTAGTGATTTCAGTAAATAAAGAGGGGAGATGGACGGCGCTACGTGTGGGTTCAATTTTTAGAAATGTCAGATATGTGCAAATATTCAATAGGCTAGAATGCGCTATTGTTATTTCGGGTTGCGTAAATGGTAGACACGATTTTTTTAGTTCAAACTGGTCAAAGCACTTATGCAATGGTAGCATGCCCTCTCCTATCCCAGCAATTCGAACAAAATTGCCACTAAAAGATGGAATGAGTTGCAGGACTACTGAATTTTATAAAGCACATAACCTATTTTTTTCAGGATGAAAATTGGCACTTGGAACGTTAATTCATTAAAAGTTCGTTTACCCCATGTTATTCAATGGCTAGAGGCTAATCAACCTGACGTTTTATGTTTGCAAGAAACAAAATTGCAAGATAATTTCTTTCCATTTGCAGAATTATCTGCCACTGGGTATTCGTCAATTTATGCTGGTCAGAAAACCTATAATGGGGTGGCGTTACTTAGTAAGCAAATTGGTTGCGATAGCATTTCGACTATTCCAAATTTTGAGGATGATCAAAAGCGGATTGTTGCAGCAACTTATGGCGATATTCGAGTTGTTTGTATTTATGTCCCAAATGGCGAGAGTATCGAGTCAGAGAAATTTCAATACAAGTTAAATTGGCTATCGGCGCTTAATAGCTGGTTACGTGATGAATTAACACAATTTCCAAAATTGGTTTTGCTCGGGGATTTCAATATTGCGCCTGAAGATAGCGATGTACATGATCCTGAACTATGGAAAAACCAAGTATTATGCAGTCCTCCCGAAAGAGATGCTTTCCAGAATCTTCTTAGTCTCGGTTTGTTTGATAGTTTTCGATTGTTTGAACAACCTGGGAAGTCTTACACTTGGTGGGATTATCGGATGCTTGCGTTTAGATTAAATAAAGGTTTAAGGATCGATCATATCCTATTAAGTAAAGCGTTGACCGAAAGCTGCGAGTCCTGTGTTATTGACAAAACACCCAGAAAATTAGAAAGGCCTTCTGATCATGCGCCAGTAGTTGTAAATCTAAAAATAGATTGAGTATATCCAATCAATGGATAGGATTAATAATCAGCACCGATCTTATAGAGCTCTAGCTCAAGTCGATCGATATCGTCATCATATAATTCCATATCATCGATAATAAGCTGTAATCGTTCTTCAGGGCTGAGCTCAACCTCATCAATGTGATTTGAACTGACTTCGTTGAGTTGCATTACCTTTTCTGCTTTGGCTGATTGGATAACTCTAGGCTGATCTGTAGCAATCTGCTCTGCTTCCTCTGCTTCATATGCTTGCAATGATTCATTTGCTTCCATTTTGGCTATCGAGGGCGATGCCTTGGATAGCCTTTGGGAAGCAGGTAAAACAGTCAGCTCTGGTAATTCTGCTTGCTCCGACCCTTTCAGGTAATGATCGGAGTAAATTATTTCGCCCCTACCACCTAAGTGTTTATAGAT
>CAZIDT010000140.1:0-4823 GCA_964537855.1 uncultured Nitrosomonas sp. | reverse complement strand
AGCAAATCAGCCGGGCGGCAATCGATCAAATCTTCCTTACCGATGGCGCGTTTTTGCAAACTGGCATTAATGGAGGCAGGCGCTTTGCCATACCCGCCTTGCAAATAACGTTTTACTTCATTAGTAATGGTGGAATAGCGTTTACCGGTCAAAATGTTCAGGACGGCTTGGGTGCCGACGATCTGGGAAGTCGGGGTGACGAGCGGTGGGTAGCCCAAATCTTTGCGTACCCGTGGAATTTCCGCATAGACTTCGTTGATGCGGTCCAACGCATTGCGCTCTTGCAATTGATTGGCCAAATTGGAAATCATGCCGCCCGGGACTTGGAACACATGCACCCGCGTATCGACTCCAGTGAATTCGCTTTCAAAGCGGTGGTATTTTTTGCGGATTTGCGCAAAGTAATCGTTCACCGCTTGCAGTTTTTGCAAATCGAGCTGGGTATCGTAAGGCGTACCTTGCAGCGCCATTACCAAACTTTCGGTAGGCGGGTGGCTAGTACCGCCAGACCACGAAGAAAGCGCGGTATCGATATGGCGGCAACCGGCTTCGATCGCTTTGAGTTGGCACATTTCGGCTAATCCGGCGGTAGCGTGCGAGTGCAAATGAATCGGTAAATCCACGGTTTGTTTCAATGCGGTGACTAACTCATGCGTGGCATACGGCGTGAGTAATCCAGCCATATCTTTGATCGCTATCGAATCGCAACCGAGTTTGGCGAGCTCCTTCGCCAAGCTGACAAAACTGTTGACATCATGCACCGGGCTGGTGGTGTAGCACAGCGTGCCTTGCGCATGTTTACCCGTGGATTTCACCGCTTCGATCGCAGTTTTGAGGTTACGCACATCGTTGAGCGCATCGAATATACGAAAAATATCGATGCCATTGATTGCTGCGCGCTGCACGAAGGCATGCACAACGTCATCGGAGTAATGGCGATAGCCCAACAAATTTTGCCCACGTAACAGCATTTGCAACGGTGTGTTTGGTAATGCAGTCTTGAGCTGGCTCAAGCGCTCCCAAGGATCTTCCTTCAAAAAACGCAAACAGGCATCAAACGTAGCGCCACCCCAGCATTCGAGCGACCAATACCCGATCTGGTCAAGCATGGAACAGGCAGGCAACATGTCTTCGGTGCGCAGCCGGGTGGCAATCAACGATTGATGAGCATCACGCAGAATGACGTCGGTGATATGAACGGTTTGCATGGGTTTTCCTGGGTTCATCATGAGTTTGTGAATTCTTAAAGTCCAGTGTGCGATGCGACAGCGGCTGCAATCACGCTGGCCAACACTTCCGGACGGGGTTTATTGGAATAATTGATCAACTGAGGGTTTTGTTCGACAAAGCTGGTATTGAAGCGTGCTGCTCGAAATTGGGGGTGGCCTAGGATTTTAAGATAATAGGGGATGGTGGTTTTAATTCCAAATAATCCCATATCACGCAACGTCCGCTCGCCACGTTTGATGACATCTTCCCAAGTGAGGGCGCTGACAATTACTTTGGCGACCATCGAATCGTAGAACGGCGGTATTTCATAGCCGGTATAAATCGCGGTATCGGTGCGGACTCCCGGTCCACCTGGGGCATAGTAACGGGAAATTCGCCCAAAACTCGGCAGAAAATTATTCTTGGGGTCTTCCGCATTGATACGGAATTGAATCGCGTAACCGCGCCGCACGATTTCATCTTGCTTGTAGCGCAGCTTTAAACCGGCCGCAACGCGAATTTGTTCTTCAACGATATCCACACCGGTGATCGTTTCAGTAATGGTATGTTCAACTTGCACGCGCGTGTTCATTTCCATGAAATAAAACCGACCGCTGTCATCCAGCAAAAATTCCACGGTACCGGCGTTGGTATAGCCCACCGATTTGGCTGCAATAACCGCCAGTCCACCGATATATTGACGCTGCGCTTCGTCCAATTGGGGAGAAGGAGCGATTTCGATCAATTTTTGGTTACGGCGTTGAATCGAACAATCGCGTTCATAAAGGTGAATCACATTGCCATGATGATCCGCGAGAATTTGCACTTCAATATGCTTCGGGTTGACGATACATTTCTCTAGAAAAACCTCGGCGCGACCAAACGCTTTCGTGGCTTCAGAAATAACCCGGGTATAGTTGCGCTCTAGTTCTTGAGCAGAATCACAGCGACGAATACCCCGTCCTCCACCTCCGGAAGTGGCTTTCAACATTACCGGATAGCCAATTTGTTCTGCAACCGTAAGGGCTTCTTTGACGGAATTTACATTGCCTTCTGAGCCGGGTGTAACGGGAATGCCGGCTGCTTTCATGGCATTACGCGCCTCGGTTTTATCGCCCATGCGATGAATGACTTCTGGCGTTGGGCCGATGAAAACAAGCCCTCGTTCTTGACAGACGCGCGCAAACTGCGCATTTTCTGAAAGAAAACCATAACCGGGATGGATGGCATCACAACCCGTGGCCAGCGCCAAATCAACCAAAGCATGGATATTAAGATAGCCAGCCATGGGTTCGCTACCGATATAATGCGATTCATCGGCTTTTTTGATGTGCAGTGCAAAGCGATCTGCCTCAGAATAGATTGCGACAGAACGAATGCCCATTTCTGCACAGGCGCGAATGATACGCACCGCGATTTCTCCTCGGTTGGCGACTAAAATTTTACGCAGCATAGCAAGGTCGATTTAAAATGAAATTGAATGGCGTTATGTTTATTTATCTTATTTGAACTTCAGAACTGTTGACCATTTTAGTTAGTGTGTCAATATTTTTTAGTCGATTTTATTGGAATGGGTTATGAAAATCGTTGTTGCCATCCTCATCTTTTTGCTAATGATTTATTTACTGATTTGGCCGGTTCCGATTCAATCGCAGAGCTGGGATGCGCCGCGCGCGCCGGGTTACGTCGGGCAACATACGGTAAATCAGCGGCTTAGCAAATTGAATCTGATTGATCTTAAAGGACATGAAGGACCTGAGCATGTTGCGGTGTCACCCGATGGTAAACTTTATACCGCATTAACCAATGGCCATATCGCACGGATGCATCCTGATGGGAGTAATTTTGAAGTATGGGTTAATACCGGAGGGCGCGTGCTGGGCTTTGACTTCGATGCAGATGGTAATCTCATAGCTGCCGATGCGATGCGAGGTATTCTAAAAATCACACCTGATGGCGCCATTAATGTATTGATCGATCGCGTTGCTGGTGAACCGATTCAGTATCCCAATAGTGTGATGATTGCTCAAGATGGCACGATTTATTTTACTGATTCGTCAAAGCGGTTTGCACCTTCAGCTTGGGGAGGGACATTTGAGGCGACTCTGCTGGATATTGTCGAGCAATCGGCAAGCGGTCGGATCATCGCGTATCATCCCTTACACGGTAAGGCAAGAATTGTTGCGCAGGGGTTGAGTTTTGCCAACGGGATTACCTTGTCAAAGGATGAACAAAGCTTGTTTGTCGTAGAAACAGGGCGGTATCGCGTTTGGAAAATTGCAGCGCAAGCAGAAAACCTGAATGTTCAGATAGCTTCATCCCAGGCAGCTATCTTGCTGGATAATTTACCCGGTTATCCGGATAATTTGATGCGCGGACTGGATGGGAAGATTTGGTTGGGTTTGGCCAAACCGCGTAACGCAGCGATTGATTTCATGAGTGACAAACCGCTTTTGCGCAAGATGGCGTTGCGTTTTCCCCGGTTTCTTTGGCCGATACCTGAATCGTATGGTCATGTGATTGCATTTAACGAAGCTGGGCAGATCGTCGCCGATTTGCAAGATTCATCCGGTAGTTACCCTGAAACGACTGGCGTAACCGAAACAAGCGATCGCTTATATATACAAAGCCTTCACGCAAAGAATCTGGGTTGGCTGGATAAATCGCATCTCAAATAACAAACTGACTCCATCGATGAAAAATCAACACGATTTCATTCCGGCACTCCACTATCATTGGCTAACGCGCTGTTATGACCCGGTAATGCGAACGATATTCCCTGAAACACGGATAACCGACACGCTGATTCGCCAAGCGAATATCCAAGCAGGAGAATGCGTATTGGATGTCGGGTGCGGAACTGGTACTCATACCCTCCAAGTCAAGCAAGCTCAACCTGAAGCGGTGGTTCATGGTGTGGATATTGATCCAGAGGTGTTAAAGCTAGCGCGGCGAAAAATAGAGCAAAGCCATATTGAGCTTTTGCTAAAGCAAGCATCGGCAACTGCGTTGCCTTACCCTGATCATCATTTTGATCATATTATTAGCAGCTTACTGTTACATCACCTAAAACCTGCAGCCAAGCAACAAATGCTAGAAGAAGCCTTTCGAGTTCTGAAACCTGGTGGGCGATTGCATCTCGTCGATTTTGGCCAACCACAGGATATCCCAATGTGGATCATTTCATGGTTTGTACGTTGGTTTGAAGAAATTCAGGACCATATTCAGGGAAGGTTGCCCCAATTGATTGAGAATGCTGGTTTTAAATGGGAAGCAACGCCCGTTCATTTTCGCACATTAGGTGGCACCATTACCTTGTGGCATGCGAATAAGCCTATTGAAGTTAATTGATCAATACGCCTTATTCAGGTGCTATTCAGCTCAAGCCATTCACAATACGACTAAATCCTGAGTAATCAGGATCGTTCGGGCAGTGAGTTACAGGGTTACTCGATTAACCCTGGATATTGAGGAGAATGCATCATGACTACTAGAAAATTAACCTTAATCTTGGCATTGGTTGGTGCGCTTTTTTTAAGTGGGTGTGTAACGACCCCTTACTTTTATGGAGTAGGTGGGCGCTACGGTAATCTTTCTTTTAGTTATGGTCATCG
>CAZIDT010000139.1:0-4874 GCA_964537855.1 uncultured Nitrosomonas sp. | reverse complement strand
ATTACCTATTCTCAATTACTAACCCGTAGCTTTATTTTGGGTAATCGAATATGCAAATTTTCCAGGCCCGCAGAAAATATTGGAATATTGCTGCCTAATTCCATTGGTGCAATCGTCACCTTCTTTGCATTGCAAGCTTATGCGCGAATTCCTGCAATGCTTAATTTCTCTGCTAGTAAAACCAATTTAATAAATGCTTGCCAAATTGCAAGTATTCGTACGCTCATTACTTCAAGCCGTTTTATTGAAGTTGCAAAACTTACCAGCGTAGTCGATAGCCTAAATGCAATGGGAATAACAGTACTTTATTTGGAAGAGCTTCGGCGAGAAATTCATTGGTGGCATAAGCTCTTAGGATTTTTTACGGGCCTGATCCCACAGAGTTATTACCGGTTTTGTTGTCCCATCATTTGTCCTGAAGCACCTGCTGTAATTCTCTTCACATCAGGCTCAGAAGGCGTGCCTAAGGGGGTTGCATTGAGTCACGTAAATCTTCAAGCCAATCGATTTCAAGCTTCAGCCAGAATTGACTTTGGTCCAACAGATATCGTTTTCAATGTTCTACCGATTTTTCACTCTTTTGGTTTAACAGGTGGTACGCTGTTACCTATCCTGTCAGGCATCAAAGCCTTTCTTTATCCATCACCGCTTCATTACCGGGCGATTCCCGAATTGATCTACGATTCCAATGCAACAATTCTCTTTGGAACTGATACTTTTCTCACCGGCTATGCACGTCATGCTAATCCCTATGATTTTTACAGTATTCGATATGTTTTTGCGGGAGCTGAAAAATTACGAGAAAGTACACGCAGAATATGGTCAGAAAATTATGGTGTCCGTATCTTTGAAGGTTATGGGGCTACTGAAACTTCGCCCATACTCAGTTTGAACACTCCCATGCATAATAGGCCGGGATCCGTTGGACGTATGCTCCCAGGTATTACCTATCGGCTAGAAAAAATGCAGGGTATCCAGGAAGGAGGAAAATTATTGGTGTCTGGCCCAAATATCATGATGGGTTATTATTTAATGAATGCTGCGGGCCAAATCACTGCTCCTGACCAAGGCTGGTACGATACGGGTGATATCGTAGCAATCGATCAAGACGGCTATATCTTTATCAAGGGACGAGCAAAACGCTTTGCTAAAATAGCGGGTGAGATGATATCGCTAACAGCAGTCGAAGATTACTTGGGTAAGCTTTGGCCAAATTATCAGCAAGCTGTGGTAGCTATTCCTGATCCCAAGAAAGGAGAACAACTCGTACTTATCACCACTAATCCTACTGCAAATCGAAATGAAATCCTCACCTATGTAAATCAACATGGTATTGGCGAACTCAGCATTCCCAGAACTATCCTAATCAAAGATAATATCGCTGTGCTGGGTTCAGGGAAAACGGATTATGTTGCACTGTTAGAATGGCTCAATAGAGAATCAACCCAAACTCAGCACTGAAATGGATTCAACAATTAGCCATATTTCTTTCGATTTCTGCGGCGTCGGCTATGCGCGCGTTTAGCTTCTTCTTCTGTCAGTGGTGCTGGTTTCTTATTTGCATAAGGGTTATGCCCTACACGAAATTCAACCCGTAGCGGGGTACCTTCGAGGTTAAAGTAATCACGAAATGTGTTTTCAAGGTAGCGCCGATAGGTTTCTGGAACATGATTTAGCATACTGCCATGCACGATAATCAAGGGTGGATTTGATCCACCTTGGTGGGCATAGCGTAATTTAGGACGCGACATACCGCCCCTCGGTGGTGACTGCTTCATAACAGCAGCGTGTAAAACCCGTGTCAATTTAGGCGTTGGTAAGCTTGCCATAGCAGCTTCATAAGCCGTGTCAATCGATAAAAACAGCTCATGAATCCCTTTCGCTTGTAATGCAGAAATAAAATGAAATTTGGCAAAATCAAGAAAAACAAAGCGTCTTAGAATCTCTCGCTTAATTGTTTCGCGTTGATAGCTATCCAATCCATCCCATTTGTTAATTGCCACAACTAATGCCCTACCAGTTTCTAGTACAAAACCAGCGATATGCGCATCTTGATCTGAAATATCATTCTGAGCATCCAACACCAGAACCACAACATTTGCATCTTCAATCGCTTGCAACGTTTTAATGACAGAAAACTTCTCAACGGCCTCAAAAACTTTGCCGCGTCGTCTCAAGCCTGCAGTATCAATGAGTGTATAGGGACGCTGGTGGTATTGAAAATCAATATATATGCTATCACGGGTAGTTCCCGGTTGATCAAACGCAATAACGCGCTCTTCGCCAAGCAAGGTATTAATTAAAGTGGATTTACCAACATTGGGCCTACCAACAATAGCAATCTTGGGTCCCGCTTCTGCTGTTATTTTTTCTTCTTCTGGCAAAAATTCGAAGGGAGCTAAAGCGGATTCGACAAGTTCAGTGATATTTTGACCATGTGTCGCTGAAACAGCGCAAGGTTCACCCAGTCCCAATTCATGAAACTCAGAAGTAATGAGTGAAGTATTCATTCCTTCTGTTTTATTAACTACTAATTGAATCTTTTGCCCAGATTTGCGTAACTGTTCTGCGATAATTTTGTCATGGGGTGTTAAACCTTGCCGTCCATCTACTACAAATAGAACAAGGTCTGCTTCATCGATTGCTTGCAAGGTTTGCTTTGCCATCGCATATAAAATGCCTGATTTCACCACGGGCTCAAACCCACCCGTATCCACGACAATAAATGGCTTTTTGCCTACTTTACCCTGACCATAGTGACGATCACGAGTTAATCCAGGCATATCAGCCACGATGGCATCACGACCACGGGTCAACCGATTAAATAACGTAGATTTGCCTACATTAGGTCGGCCAACTAGCACTAAAGTAGGGTTCATTGATTAGAGTAAAGGCTATACGGGAATTGTTGCGTGATAAGAATGTTTGATTATTAATAACAAATCAACTCGTTTTGCAGTCATGCTTACTGGGGTACGAAAGCATAAATACCACCTTTTGATGTTTGCACAATAAATCCATCAGGAATATATTCTGGTCGACCATAAATGGGACTTTCATCGGTTGCTGATCTCGCGACCAAACTACCATCATAGCGATTCAGTAGTGTCACATTGCCTTCCGCATCAGCGACAACCAAAAAAGAACTTCCACCAACCAATTGCGGAGCGGAAAGCTTGCGAGTACCTAATTTAGCCTGCTTCCACATCATTGCGCCACTTCGCTTATCATAAGCTACCACAGCACCACGTTCTTCACTGACATAAATATAATTATTGTCCATAATAAGACCAACATGGCTCGATGCATCGCGAGCCCATATTTGGTTACCATCCATAATTTCGAAACAAGCAATACGACCACGATACGCAACCGCGCAAACTTGCTGATCATCAATGACGGGTAGACTCGTAATATCGGTCATTCGCTCCAATTCGGTTACACCTTTAGGCTGTGAAACAGCAGCTTCCCAACCAATATTTCCGTTTAACATATTCATCGCAACAAGCTTCCCGCCGGATAAGCCAACGAAGACAGCGCCTCGAGCAACCAGTGCACCTGCAAAATTCCTGACCGTCAGCGCAGGCGTAACACCTTGATAAACCCATTTGCGCGATCCATCTGCAGCATCTAGTCCAAATACCCGACCATCACCCGTTCTGACAACAACAATGCCTCGATGAACCTGAGGAGCGCTTAAAACCTCACTGGTTAAACGTGTTTTCCATAACTCACTACCTGATTCATCAAAGGCATGAACCTCTCCATTAAATGTACCAACTAAAACTAAACCTTCTCCCGCGCCTACGCCACCCGATAATTTAAGCTTTGTCTTTATTTGCCAAATTTCCTTTCCATTCAATGGCTCAAGACGCGTTAATAATCCCTTCTCATCAGCAGTATAAATAGCACCATTTTCATAGATTGGCTCAAATACGGCAATTTCACTTTCACTCACCTTAGCCTTCCACATTAGAGGAAGAACAGGCAACGCTTTCAAAGCTGCTATCTCTTCCTCATCGATTTGAACTTCATCTTTGCTGCTACTAAAACGGTCGATTAAATTACTTATTCCGAAGTCCCCAAAATCGCCAAATCCACCTAATCCACCAAAGCTGGAGCACCCGGTTAATAACATTAACCCAAAGAATGAAAAAAACTTTTGTAGTATTTTCTTTGCTTCAAAGAAAAGAAAAAAAACCAAAGCGTAACTAATCACCTGCTATTTGCTCACTTTTACTGCGTCTAACTTCATCTGAACGAGATTCATGTAATTACTTTTACTCATACTAAAGCGATCGTATGCTTTTTGATAGGCTGCACTCGCTTCATTAGGTTTACCAGCAGCAACGTATATATCGCCTTTTAAATCGGCATAGAGTCCGCTGAAGGATTCGCTATGCTGGCTATCGAGTAGTCGCAGTGCTTCGTCAAATTTTTTCTCATCCAATAAAATTCCAGCTAAGCGCAATTTCGCAATATCTTTGATTTCAGATTCTTTAGCATGATCAAGAATCCATTGTAATTTAGTTTTGGCTTCTGAAAGATTTCCCAAATTTTTATTGGCTTGAGCGGCCATTAATGCTGCACGAGAAGCATAGCCACTCTCAGAAAAACCGGTAGTTAGCAGATGCAGCGCATCATTAATTTTCTCTGAGCTTCCACCCTTATCGATCTGCTGTTGTAATACTGCAAACAAATCAGCCGCTTGCTGGGCTTGTTGCTTATGGTAATATTTCCACGCTTGCATTCCAGCCATAACCGCAATCATAGTCGACAAAATGATTATGACTGAACTACCATGGGCCGACCACCATGCTTTCAATCCTTCTATCTTTTCCTGTTCTTCCGGATTATATGCCACGATTTCTTCC
>CAZIDT010000138.1:0-4876 GCA_964537855.1 uncultured Nitrosomonas sp. | reverse complement strand
TCGTTTCAACCTGTAATCGGACTGAAATCTACTGTAGTACTGATAAGCCTGATGCCGCGATTCATTGGCTTACAGATTTCCATCATCTACCGGCTAGAGAGTTAGATCCTTATCTTTATAAATTTCCTCGTGAGCAAGCTGTAAAGCATGCATTCCGTGTCGCGAGTGGACTTGATTCTATGGTGCTGGGGGAACCTCAGATTCTGGGTCAAATGAAAAATGCGATTAAATCAGCTGAAAGTGCAGGTACCCTTGGATTACTGCTACATAAGTTGTTTCAGCGTACTTTTTTTGTTGCAAAAGAAGTTAGAACGTCAACAGAAATTGGTGCGTGCTCGGTTTCTATGGCTGCTGCTGCTGCACGACTCGCAGAGCGAATCTTTGAAGAAATCAGTGAGCAGAGTATTTTATTCATTGGTGCGGGTGAAATGATAGAACTTTGTGCGAGTCATTTTGCTGCACGATCACCTAAGCGAATTACCGTTGCTAATCGAACAGTAGAACGTGCAGAGAGTTTAGCAAAGCGCTTTAATGGTTACCCGATTTCACTCAGTGAATTACCGGAGCAATTAGCTCTACATGATATTGTTGTGACGAGTACCGCAAGTCCGTTGCCTATTTTAGGTAAAGGGATGCTTGAGCGCGCGATTAAGGTCAGAAAGCATCGACCTATTTTTATTGTTGATTTGGCGGTTCCAAGAGATGTTGAACCGGAAGTGGCTGAGTTAGATGATGTATTTTTATATTATGTAGATGATTTGGCTGATATCGTTAAAGAAGGGCTTGATGCACGACTTGGTGCCGTTGCACAAGCGGAGACGATCATCGAAAATAATGTTAGTGATTTCATGCGTTGGATGGCAACCCGTGAGTTGGTGCCAACGATTAGGGCGCTTAGAGATCAAGCAGAGCGATTTCGTCGACATGAGTTAGCTCGGGCCTCCAAATTGCTTGCAAAAGGTGAAGACCCAATCAAAGTGCTGGAATCATTTAGTAATGGATTGACAAATAAATTTTTGCATCTTCCTTCTAATGCGCTTAATCATGCTAGTGATCAGGAGCGTGATCAACTCGTTGAGCTCATAAACCGACTGTATCAGCTTCATCGTCCGCAATGAATAAGAGTATTGCAGAACGACTTACACGCTTAAGTGTGAGACTCGAAGAATTAAATCAACTGTTAAGTAGTGAAAAAATAACGACAGATCTAGATAATTACCGCAAAATTACCCGGGAACGTGCGGAAATCATTCCTGTTGTTGAGTTATATCACGCGCACCAGCAGACTGAACTGGATATTCAAACTGCACGCGAAATGAGTACGGATCCTCATTTGCGTGATTTTGCTGAAGCAGAGCTTGTTACTGGAAAAGAAAAATTACAACAGATTGAAACGGAATTACTTAAACAGCTTTTGCCAAAAGATCCCAGTGATGAGCGCAATATTTTTCTTGAAATTCGAGCTGGGACAGGAGGGGACGAATCTGCACTATTTGCAGGTAATTTGTTTAGGATGTATGCCCGGTTTGCTGAGCGACAAGGATGGCAAGTTGAAATCATTTCTCAAAGTCCATCGGATGTCGGAGGATATAAGGAGATTATTGCTCGAATAATTGGGTATGGCGCTTATTCAAGGTTGAAGTTTGAATCGGGAGGACACCGAGTGCAGCGTGTTCCAGTAACTGAAACGCAAGGTCGGGTGCATACTTCAACGTGTACGGTTGCTGTGATTCCTGAAGCAGATGAGATAGCGAGTGTAGAATTAAATCCTGCGGAATTAAGAATCGATACATTCCGGGCATCCGGAGCGGGCGGACAGCATATCAACAAGACTGATTCGGCTGTGCGCATTACTCATTTACCAACGGGTATTGTTGTTGAATGTCAAGAAGGAAGATCTCAGCACAAAAATAAAGCGCAAGCATTGAGCGTGCTGGCGGCTAGAATACTTGATAAACAAACGCGTGAACAACAAGCAGAACAGGCAGCGACTCGAAAATCGCTAGTAGGAACTGGAGAACGATCAGAACGTATTCGTACTTATAATTTCCCACAAGGCCGAGTAACGGATCACCGCATTAATCTTACCCTCTATAAAATGGATCAAATTATGGATGGGGATATCGGGGAATTGTGTTCAGCATTAATGGCAGAACATCAAGCGGCTCAATTAGAGTCTTTGATGGAACGTTAGTAATATTGTTAGTTTTGAAATCGTTGTGTTGACTTCCTTCATCTTACTAAGGCAGTGTTATTGATCGATTACAACTGAAATAGGCTGGATGCAAGATGCCAGTAACAATCGCCCAGGCGCTTAGCGATGCTAAACATTATGTGAGTGATATTGATGCGCGATTACTGTTACAGTATGCGTTACAAGCATCCCCTGTTTTTTTGGCAACATACTCTGACGAGCTTATTGATGCTGAAAAGTTAACGTGCTTTTACTCGCTGCTGGAACGAAGAATCAATGGTGAACCGGTAGCTTATATCATCGGTCAGCGCGAGTTTTATGACTCAATCTTTCACGTAACGCCTGCAGTACTCATTCCACGACCTGAAACTGAAATATTGGTCGAGCTGGCTTTGGCTAGCATCCCAGTAGATCGCAGCTATACCATTCTAGATTTAGGAACGGGAAGTGGTGCAATTGCACTTACGCTTGCCAAACATCGACCCCTTGCACAGGTCATAGCTGTTGATTTGTCTGCGGAGGCACTAGCAGTCGCTCGTATTAATGCAAAATTGCTTGAGGTAGATAATGTACATTTTATCTTGAGTGATTGGTTTCAAGGGATTGTTGGTCAATATAATTTAATCGTTTCCAATCCACCTTATGTGGCGATCGGAGATCCACACCTTAATCAGGGGGATTTGCGTTTCGAACCCCAAGTTGCTTTGTCAGCGCCTGATGGTGGAATTGCATGTATTCGCACCATTATTGCTCATGCTCCTCAATTTCTGAGCGCTGGGGGGCAATTATTATTGGAACATGGCTACGATCAGGCTGCTCAATGTAGACAACTCTTGGCACAAGAAACAAGTTTTATTAATATCTTTTCATACCCTGATTTAGCAGGTATTCTACGTGTAACAGGTGGGCAGCGAATCTGATTGCTAATGAACCGGTGCGAATTATGAAGGCTATTTTTATATACAAGCGATCAATCTTTTCTTAAACCCCTGATTGCTCACTTCTCTTGTGAGCAGCAACTGATTTTATTAATTTAATTTTATTAATTTGTGAGGATTTTGAGTGTGACTACTAATGAATCGATTGAGCAACTAATTAGTTCAAACCCGGTTGTTTTATATATGAAAGGTACCCCAAATCAGCCACAGTGTGGTTTTTCTGCTAATGCAGTAAAGATATTGAATGCCTGTGGTGTAACAAACTTCGTAGCAGTGGATGTATTGAGTGACCCTGAAATTCGGCAGGGAATTAAAGATTTTTCAAACTGGCCAACGATTCCTCAACTATATGTTAATGGTGAATTTGTTGGAGGATCAGATATCATGACGGAAATGTATCAAAGTGGTGAACTCCAGAAATTATTAGAAAAATAATTTCTCCTTGGTACATTAGATATACTCTAACTGATTGCGGTGGCGATAACCCAATAGCGGGCTAGCTTGCCCATCGCAATAAATAAAATAGCATAAAACCAGTGAATGCGAAGCCAGCCTGCTGCAACACAAAGTGCATCGCCAATAATAGGTAGCCACGATAGCAGTAAGATGGGTGAACCATGGCGATGAATCCATTCGAGGCTTCGTAGACTGTTATTGGTTTTTTTTAATATAGCTTTTTCATCTGGAAGAAAACGGCCAATCAGATAAGAACTCATTCCACCCAGGGTATTACCGATCGTTGCAACACTTAATGCGGGGGTAAATAGCTCGGGATAAGCCATTAGTACACCAACCAATACAGCTTCTGAACCACCGGGTAGCAGAGTTGCTGCTAAGAAACTACTTGTGAATAAGGCAATTAAGCTTGATTCTTCATCCATAACATAATGAGTTTTAAATTAGATTAATCTTGAATTGATTTATACCATTCTGGTAGGTACAAAAATTGAAATCAGAAAAGTTGAGTATTTTATCTATTCTTATTTTTGCATTGTGTATTGGTCTTCTCGCAGGAGCGGGTGCTGGTACCGATCACATTCTTCCTGTCACTTTGATTACAGCTGCTGTTCTAATCGCGTCACGCGACAAAATTTCTGCTAGCAGCAGTATTGTTAGAAAAGAGCTGAGTGTTGAAGATTTGCAATTAAACCATCGTTTAGGAAATTATTATACATGGCCGGAATTGAATCAGTTCCAATATGAGGTTAGAAGCAATTCATATCAAGGTGTAATTAATCGACTACTGCAGGAGAATGCATCGAATCTTGCCAAAATCTCGATTGATACTCCGCTGATTTTGAATGCGCATCTGATTCCGGACAGTGATCATTTATACGATAGGAACGCTATTAGAATCGACATTCATGATCGAAGTATTGGATATCTAGCTCCAGAAGAAGCGCCAATTATGCATGAGCGACTTAATTCGCTTGATCTGCCCAATCAAGTGACGATGTGTAAGGCGTTGATTTATAAAAAAAGTGAAAAAACGGGAAAAAACAATATTTATGGAGTGAGATTGGATATTGAACCTTTTCATGTTCCAGAAAAGCATGATATGAAGAGTGAATAAGAATGTTATTAGGCTATATCTGCTTTAAAGCTTGCTTTTCGTGATGTTTTTGAGATTGTGAAAATAAGAAAATTAATGAATAGAAAAAACTTAGAATATTCTATTTAAAACACTGCTATAATTGCGGGTTTTTAGAATTCTCTAGTGAGAAAGGGGTAATAAAGATTTTAT
>CAZIDT010000137.1:0-4894 GCA_964537855.1 uncultured Nitrosomonas sp. | reverse complement strand
CCACACTCAGTATCGGACTAGCATGGCCCCGAAGCGGTTCACCGATTACACGATCCGTTTTAGTATCCCAAATTGTTATCAGCTTATCATCTCCCCCGGAAATCATTTCACTTCCATCACTCGAAAATGCAATAGCACGAATTGCCCCATCTTGCTGAGCAATGATTTCACGACTCAAATTCCCAGAGACCAAGTCCCAAAATTGGATCGTTCCTTTACTCCCGATTGCAAGTTGCTGATTCTCAGGGGAGAAACTAATACTAAAAATAGGTTGTAAGCTCTTGAAGTGCCTAACCATGGTTTTAGTCAAGCGATGCCAGACTTGCACCTCACCATGATGATCAGCAATCGCAAACTGCAGGCTATCATTTGATATCGCCAGCGCTACAATATTGGAACGATCCAGTGTCAAAATAGGTTCATTTGGCCACGCTTCCTGCGTGTTCCAGATATAGCATTGCCCCTCATTGCTCAAAGCAAGCACATAGGGATGGTCTTTCCCATGCGTGACAGCAAACCAAGCTGCACCGATATTCCAAATTTTATCGGTCGTCACTTTTTTGTTTAAAAGATGAATCAATGCGGCATCAACCTTCCGGTTATTCGGTGTAATCTGTTTCGCCGCAAGCAACTGTAGCAGCGCTCGCTCATCTCCACCAGGGCGTAGGTCATTGGCAATATCCAGACTCTCCGATACCAACCGAAGGCTAATTGACTCGCGTTGCGCCAGTTTTCTTTCTTTTTTCTCGATCTGTGTATTATAAAAACCATAGCCTGCCAGAATAGCCATAATCATCACACTCAATAGAGCCCATTGCAGTTGTTTCGCCTGCTTGCGTAAGCGCGCTGCATCGGCCTGAGCTCGTTTGGTCGCTCTTAATCGTTCCGCAGCTAGCGCTTCAGCAGCTGCTTGCTTTTCCAATGCAGTGGAAAGGGCCAATTGTCGTTGGCGTTCTTTTTCTTTTGCACGTATTTTTTCAATTTCAAGCTTTCTTAAGCGCTCGTCACGTACCTGACTTACAACACTCACCAAACGATCGTGAATGAGTTCAATACGACTAATCCCCAATTGTTGATCAATTCTCAATAAACGATGTTGATTCGTCAGCCGTGTCAGTTGTTCTTCTGTTAAGAATTTATCGTGTAATGCTTGATCAACCGGATAGCTACTACGATAACGATTGCCTTGTATCAAATGGGTTTCGATAAATTCGGATACCGTTTCTGGCATTCCTGCCAACGCCTCGTGGTAGAAATCCTGCAAAATATCCTGACCCGCATGTTGTAACAGTTCGATATCAATTTTATGACCAGGTGCACGACGCTGATTAAGCTGATAACAACAAAGACTCAATAAAACAGGTTCAATAATTGGTAATGATTTCACAGCCGATACATCAAGGTTACCGATGAAATCGACCAACGGTTCGGCCACACCGTCAGCCAATACTGCAGCACCAGCTGCTTTAACTGCTTCGATGGCACGCTCACGAGACATTGGTAATAAACGCAGGCGGTTACGTAGCAGTGAAGGGACTTGTTCTTTCCAATGTTCAATGTCAGGCAAGAAATCTTCTCGGAATGAAAGGACGATACGATAGCGCTGCGCTTGCAAATCCAATTCCGATAAAATCTGTCGGTGTGCATCACCTGTCGTCAATTCCTGAGGAATGCGATTCTCAATCAAATCAGCTAGGGCGTCTAGGGTTGACTGCATCGCAGCAGGATCACATTCTCCTTTAGCAAATACCTCTTCGAATTGATCAAAAACCAATACCGGTTTAAGCAAATAATTATCTTTACTCCAAATTTCCAAATCACGACGATGTAAATAGCGCCACAATCCCTCTTGTTCACTAGGAAGCGGATATTCGACTTGTGCAGCCGATAGTGCCCGAACGAGTTGCTGCAAAACCAAGTCAAGCGATGAAAAAGTTGTTGCTACCGTAAGATCAATTCGTAGATGCACCGGAAAATAATGCTCTGCCCTGAGCAACGGATACAAACCAGCTTGCAGTAAGGATGACTTGCCTAATCCCGACTTCCCAAACAGCACAGTGAGCGGAGAAAGCCGAATCATACGGAGTAGTTCAATCGCCTCTTCTTTGCGACCATAAAAGAACTCACTGGCGGCCTCATCGTAAGCAGCCAATCCAGGCCAAGGCGATTGATCGGTTAACGTGATGCGCGTTTGCACATCGAGCTGAATTGGCTTAACTGCCCTATTTTGGGCTGTATCAGACGGTGATGTCATGATTGTGAACTACCCTGCCGATCAGCACGGATTAGTTTTTTCAACATGGCATTGGTTTGATCGTTTGGCTGGCCGTGGGGCGCATGACCGAAATGCAAGTTATCTTTCCAAGCCAATGGAACCCGTTTATAACCTTCCGGATCGTAATCTGAATCGACAATGACCGGAACGACAAAAACACGTCCTTGAATCGATTTACTGCGATCGATCGCTTCATTCCATTCGCGCCGAAAGAATTTTTCATCGAGCTGATCTGCTGCACTTGAAATGATCGGTATAAAATAGCGGCAAGCGCGAATACCTTCTAAGATGCGCTCCCGGAAATCTTGACCAGGCTCAAGCGCTGATTTGTCAAACCAAATTTCTTGGTCTGTTACGCCAAGCGCTTTAAGTGCTGTGACGAGTTGTGTCGCAGCCGCCAAATCTGGCGCGCGACAGTAGCTAATAAAAAAGAGCGTATTCTTGGGCACTGTTTCGATAGGCGATGATGGCGCTTGTTCATCAGTGCCATGACGTACCAACCAGCGCTGAGCTAGTTGCTGTATAAAAGATTGTGGAGAAATATCGGATAGGACTTCGGTCCCCTCGCTATAACTTTCTAAAAAATAAATCAGCTCTTTCTCTGGCTGCAGCGCATCAATCAACCATTCGCGTTTACGCTGGGTATCCGATAAACGCTTCTGATTAGTCAATCTTAAAAAGAATCGACTCAACCACTCCGGAAAATTACAGCCGATCAATAACAAATTACGTTGCTGCAGCTCTGCAAAAAATTTGATGGGCACATGGCTCCCCCGTGCGATAACGTTATGCACATATTCCAACATATCTTCATCGTGGATCGCAAACATGGGCGCAGATCTTGATTTACCAAACAAATACAACAAAAACACTTCACCTGGTCGCGATCGCCAATCATTGGGCAAATCAGTTCCTTCACTCGTAGGTAAATAAGGAGAATGTATAATTTCATTGACAGCAACCTGGGTACGTAAGCTGCGTGCTAGCAAATCATCCGGCGTCAGCGTAACGAATAAGCGGAAATCACGGATAGTCGTAATTTGCTTAATTGCTGTGGGGATTTGTGCATCATTATTGGGTGTTAATTGCTCGATCACATCATGAATATCACCATAGAGATCCTGAATCGGATGATCGCGTTTGAGCCTAGTCACAGCATCATTCAACTCCTGGTATGGAATTAACCGCTCCTGACCCAGATCATAGTCATATAATTTGAGCAACTGTTGCGCAATCTGTGACTGAAACGAGAATGCGCTGTCTGTCGCGGTCATTAATTGTGGCCCAATCACCGGAACAACCAACCCTTCTTCAATCGAATTCAGTAAACGATCCCAACTACGCTCATTCATTGTTTGACAGTCTTTACCTTAATAAGCAAGATTTTATGACGGAAATCATCGCAATAGTTAGCTTTTAGCATAAAAAAGGGATTGTGATTTTCTTCACAACAGATCGCACTAAAATACGGTAGCATAGGTAAAATAACTCGATCTCATCGGTATTTCACATGATTCAAAGACGATGATACCCGATAGCCTTTTGATTTAACGCATGTTATCGACCCAGGAGCCTGCTCATGACTCACGATTCAACTCACAATCTGCAATTAGCTACAATATTAGAAGCAATCCAAAATCACGACTATCCTGATTCCATCGAGCAAATCAAAGCTTACGTTACAATGCTTGAAGCGCATGAACGTTTTTACCCAGCCAGCCAATTGCTTAGCCACATACGTGAACGATATCAATCGATCCGGCAATTCCAAACAGAACCAACTCAGGGTCAATGGTGGCAAAGCGATACGGCTCAAGATGAAGTGTGGATTACCCAGAAACAAGCTTTCTTTACTTACAAGAATCCAGAGCTACCGCCGCGCACACGGTTTAACGATGCATTATTGTTACTTGAAGCAATTGGCTTACGCGATGCAACTAATTGCAATGCAGAAACCCTGGCCTTGGGTGGTGCTGCTTATAAACGAAAATGGCAACATTTTGGTCAATTAGAAGATCTTATCGAGGCGTTATTCTTTTATCGTGCTGCATTTGAACGTAACCCCAAACAAGATAAAGGATATGGGGGTGTCAATGCGGCACTCATTCTCGATCTCTTGGCTGATCGCGCTAAACAAATTGCACGCCGTAGTGGAATTAAGTTTAACGAAAGCGAAGCCAGTCCTTTCTCAGATCAAGCAGCCGCGTTACGGCAAAAAATGGCGCTACAAATCCCAACCTGGCAAATTGAAATTGAGTTACTGCCAGAATCGGATCGGTTTTGGCCACAAGTTACAATCGCCGAAATCTATTTTGGCTTGCGACAATATAGTGAGTCCATGGAATGGCTACAAAAAGCCGATGTAACGCAAGCAGCCAACTGGAGAAAGCAAACTCTTTTTAGTCAATTGCTCCAAATCGCGCGCTTACAAGGATTGACTGCGCCCCAGGATAGCGATCAACCAGCGGATTGGTCTCCTGCTTGGCAAACGCTAGCGTTAATTATCGGTGAGAAAAAAGCCCAAAGCGCCTTTTTAGCAGGAGCCGGTAAAGTTGGGCTATCGTTATCCGGCGGTGGTTTTCGCGCTTCATTTTTCCACTTGGGCGTCATGGCAAGACT
>CAZIDT010000136.1:0-4897 GCA_964537855.1 uncultured Nitrosomonas sp. | reverse complement strand
AGCAACCTGCATAATTTCTTTGGTAATACCCTGAATCTTAATGTCCATTTGGAGTGCAGTGATGCCATTCTCAGTTCCTGCAACTTTAAAATCCATATCCCCGAGATGATCCTCATCACCTAGAATGTCAGTAAGTACCGCAAATCGATTACCTTCTTTGATTAATCCCATTGCAATACCAGCTACATGGGATTTTAGCGGAACACCAGCATCCATAAGGGCAAGACATCCGCCACACACAGAAGCCATAGAACTTGATCCATTAGATTCCGTTATCTCTGAAACGACGCGTAACGAGTATCCAAATTCTTCTGTTGAGGGTAATACTGAAACAAGAGCGCGTTTAGCGAGTCGACCATGGCCGATTTCACGACGTTTGGGTGTGCCAACTCGACCAATTTCTCCTGTTGCAAAGGGAGGCATATTGTAATGCAACATGAAGCGCTCAGAATAATCGCCTTGCAGCGCATCAATTTTTTGCTCATCACGAGCGGTTCCAAGTGTAGCAACAACTAACGCCTGGGTTTCACCTCGAGTAAATAAAGCAGATCCATGGGTACGGGGCAATAAACCATTGCGTATTGTAATGGGTCGCACGGTACGCGTTCCTCGTCCGTCAATGCGAGGCTCGCCATCTAAAATTTGGTTTCTAACAATTTTTGCTTCTAGATCAAAGCCAATTTCATTGACCGCATGTTCTTCAGGGCCATCTTCAGTACCAACACCCAAATCCGCATGAACTCGCTGCCAAATTGCTTTAATTGCTTCAGTCCGAGCTTGCTTTTGCTTTATTTTGAATGCATTACGAAGATCAGCTTCTGCAGCTTGAGTAACTTTTTCGATCAAAGCTGGATCTCGCTCAACGGGTTGCCATTCCCAAGGAATGACACCAACCTCGTCAGCAAAATCATTAATTGCATTGATGACGACTTGCATTTGCTCATGACCATATACGATAGCACCTAACATGACATCTTCCGACAGTTCAGTAGCTTCGGATTCAACCATGAGCACTGCTTGCTGCGTTGCGGCAACTACTAAGTTTATCTGAGTATCTTTGAGTTCTGTTGTCGTTGGATTAAGGATATATTCATTATTGATATAACCGACACGCGCCGCTCCAATAGGACCATCAAATGGAATTCCTGAAATAACCAATGCCGCAGAAGTACCGATCATCGCGGGGATATCTGCATCGATTTCGCTGTCTGAAGATAATACCATCGCAAGTACCTGCACTTCATTGTAGAAGCCGGCAGGAAATAATGGTCGAATAGGACGGTCAATCAACCGAGAGGTCAGCGTTTCTTTCTCGGAAGGTTTTCCTTCGCGTTTAAAAAAGCTACCAGGAATTCGACCTGCAGAATAAAACTTTTCTTGATAATCAACCGTTAGTGGAAAAAAATCTTGACCAGGTTTTGCATTCTTATCACCAACGACGGTTACGAGTACTACCGTATCTCCCATTGTAACGATCACAGCACCATGGGCTTGTCTTGCTATTTCACCGGTCTCAAGTGTGATTTCATGACGACCGTAGGTAAAGCTTTTTTTGGTTAATTTCAATTAACGATCCTTCTAATTTGTATACGCGTTTTTCTTAGATTTGTAACAAAGCAAGAATCTAACGTTCAGAACGAACGCTTACATATTCACTTCTATCCGTTTTGCACTAAATTACTACAACCCAGTTACTTTCTCAGATTCAGACGCTCAATAATTTTCAAATAGCTTTCACTATTCTTTTTCTTCAAGTAATCCAGTAATTTGCGGCGATGGTTGACCATTTTTAGTAATCCACGGCGAGAATGATGATCCTTGACATGGGCTTTAAAGTGACCAATTAAATCATTGATACGCGCCGTTAGAAGCGCAATTTGCACTTCGGGAGATCCTGTATCTCCTTTGATTCTTTGATAGTCACTGATCACTTGGGCTTTTTGCTCTGTTGTGACTGCCATAAAAATTTCTCCAATTCAGTTAAAAAGGTGCTTATTCAATTATCTATCATGTAAATGAACGCGGAATTCTACTCTTTTATCCAGATTTTGTCCAAAATGAGGAAATTGCGACCCGGATTGGCAGGTAATTTTTAGTCAGCACGAATAAGACCGATTTGGTTTGTTTTCCTAAGAACGTGTTGATTACCATCAGCGCTACAAATGAGCTCAATAAATTGGTTTGTTTGCAAAAACTAAATTAATCATGTCGTTGTACAGTAATGCAGATTAAGTTAGGCAAATTCAAAACATTCTTCAATGAGTCATGCAAATAACAGTATTTAATTCTGAACAGAATCGCCCGGTAGTAATAAAACCCTTAAGGCGATTTTGGCTCTTAATTTTGCTCGAGTGGGTGCTACTAACATCCGGTTGCGCGATTCAACCCAAAGTCGTAACCGAAGCAGAAAATAAAGAAAGAATTGAACAAGATTTATTAACCCTGCAGAACCATCATGATCCGATACAAGGAAGTATTTCCCTCGAGGAAGCAACGGCTCGCGCATTAAAATATAACTTAGAACTACAAGTTGAGTTAACCCAAAAAACACTCGCGCAAAAGCAACTTAATCTTAGGCATTATGACATGTTGCCTAAATTAGTTGTGGATTTGCATTATGACTCACGGAGTAACTTCAGCGGCGCAAGAAGTCGTTCGTTGCTTACGGGAAGAACCACACTTGAACCATCAACCTCTGCAGATCGTGACATCTTTTCATCTGCATTAGGATTAAGCTGGAGTATTCTAGATTTTGGTGTTTCCTATTATCGAGCTCAGCAAGCTGCAGATAACGTATTAATCCAAGAGGAACAGAAACGCAGTGTAGTCAATAAAATCGTCCAAGAAGTACGTTCTGCCTATTGGCGTGCTGTTAGCTACGAGCGTCTGGTTTCGAGAATGCAGCATCTAAAGAACAAAGTACGCTATTCAATCGATCAAATGGATCGAATGAAAGAAAGTCGACTGAATAATCCTAAGATTAACCTATCGTTTAAACGAGACTTGTATGGAATTGAGCGAGAGCTCAATCTGCTGCAACGCAATTTACTGCTGGCCAAATCACAATTGGCTGCTCTCATGAATATTAAACCAGGCACTGAGTTTAATTTGGTGATTCCAGAACGGGGACTGTTCACGAAAACGATTAATCTGGAAATCGAAGAGATGGAGCAAATTGCATTAGAAAGTCGTCCGGAATTACGAGAATTGCTTTATAAAAAGCGTGCTAATGCGAAAGAAGCGCGTGCAGCAATTTTACAAATGCTACCAGGCATTGAACTGGGAGCGCGCTACCATTACAACTCAAATAGCTTCTTATTTAATGGTGACTGGTTGAGTTTAGGTTCACAACTTTCGTGGAATTTAATTAGCTTGATTTCAGCACCCGCTAAATTGGATGAATTACAGTCAAAAGAAAAACTATTCGATATGGAGCGCCTAGCAATGAGCATGGCTGTGTTAGCTCAAGTTCACATCAGCCTTGCACAATTTGCTCATTTTAATGAGGAATATCGCACCGCATTTAATTTTTACCAAACTCAAAAACGCATTGTCGAGCAAACGAAAATCGAGGCCAATACCGGAAAGTTAAGTGGCCAAACTCTGGTTCGTGAGGAATTAAATACGTTGCTCGCTGAAGTACGATGCGATGCCATTTATGCAGAATTGGAAAATGCCTATGCGGGTATTTATGTTTCACTAGGGTTAGATCCTATTCCTGGTGATTTGAATACCAATGATTTAGCAGAACTCACATCACTATTAGCCGAACACTGGCGCAAACGCTAAAGCGATTATTTGTTTAGATTGATATGTCGTTACAAGCAATTGATAACGCATCAATGAGTCAATCAATACAAGGTAGACAGTACACGTGAAATCGATCAAAACAAAGCAATCGACTGAGCTCGGTCAAGAAAAATCAAATGCAAGATTGGGTATCATGTGGCAGCTTGAACCCCGAATCATGTTTGACGGTGCAGCAGCTGCTACTGTGATTGAATCTATCGATCAGGACTCATCGTGGATAAATGAATCTAGAGAAATAAAAAACGTATCTTTGGATGAAGCTGATTTCTCAAGTCATGCCGAGAATAATCAAATTTACAATGATAATGAACTAGAGAAATGGCTAACTAATTATCAGCTCCCATCAACAGATCGCAATGAAATTGCTTTCATTGATACTAATGTAGAAGGCTATCAGGCTATTTTGTCCGGAATTAAACCAGGTATACAGATTGTATTGCTAGATTCCAATCAAGATGGCGTTGAGCAAATAGCAAGCATCCTCTCCGATCGCAGTAATATCGACGCAATTCACATCATTTCTCATGGTGAAGCCGGAGTTTTGCGACTCGGCACAAGTACACTGAATGCTGAAAACTTGAATAGCCATTATGTAGAGGAACTTGCCACAATTCAGCAAGCGCTTACAGAGCAAGCAGACATTTTGATCTATGGATGCAATTTTGCAAAAGGGGAAATCGGTCAAGCTTCGGTTATTCAGCTGACAAAGTTAACTGGTGCAGACGTACAGGCAAGCAACGATTTCACCGGAAACACTGCTTTGGGTGCTAATTGGGATCTCGAAGTTATAAATGGACCGATCGAAACACAGGTAGCTATTACCAATCAAGCTCAAATGAGTTGGATGGGTATTCTGGCAGAAACTTGGATGGATGCCAGTACTGGTAACGTAATCGCTGGGCCTGCTGGAAATGATTGGTATGTAGGTGATTCAGCCAATAATACCCCAACTGCTGCTGGGGGTGGGGCCGACATTATGTATGGCGACGGGGGAGATGATTCCCTGCAAGGGGGAAGTGGCAATGACATCCTGGTTGGCGGGGCCGGCAACGATACTATTTATGGAAACAGCGACGATGACGTGATT
>CAZIDT010000135.1:0-4904 GCA_964537855.1 uncultured Nitrosomonas sp. | reverse complement strand
TTCTTGAATCCCCAAAGTCACGAATCGCTTGAATCAATTCCTGCAAATAGGAGCTTTGTACTGGCGGCAACTCGCACGCTTCTTCCACTAGATCAACAGCAAACTCGGTCCCATCGATAAATTGTCGATAACCATAACCACCAAATTCTAGTTTACCAACCCGATGCTTAGGATGATCTGTAGTAAATCCACCCGAAAACTCCCCATACAACAAATGGTAGAGTGTTTCTTCTTCATCGGCCATTTTCTTAATGAATTCCTCGTATGCGCTCAATAACGCGGGATTCATCGCTAATTCTCGTAACGCCTCCTGCTTTTTCTGCAGTACCTCAGCATGATGAGTCGGTTGTGCTAATGAACGATACAATACAGCTTGGCCAATTTGCGTCTCGGCGTGATTCATTCCCTCAAAAAGTGCATCGACTTCAACTGCATCAAATGTTTTCGGATCGAGTACACCTTGTTCTGATTCCGTTGGCCTCGTACCCTTTATCTCAGCAGGCTGCTTACGATTTGATAGGATATACGATTCCCGGAAAATAGTAGTTGTATCTAAGTAAGTTGCGTCTGGCATCATGCTTCCTTCTATTAAAGAGTATGAGTCACTAACCTCCATCCAGCAGCGTAGATGGATTAATAGTTTTTTTGGAATAAATCCAAAACAATTGATCTTTCCGTTAGATTTAACCCCATATTGTCCCCTTAATCGTTTCTAATGCAAAATCTGAGTTCCCTATTTGTAGAATAATGCAGACTAAAGGCAAAAACCACTATTTGAAGCATGATTCACTGATAACAATTACGAATTGACAAACCCAAAAACAAAATATCTTTACATTTTTAACTCCTTATTCATCCAATTAAAATTTCTCTTCTTACATAAAATGTAAATGAGTTTTATAGGTTGGATAGTTCTTGGAAATCGCTAATGCCCTGCGATACAAACTTGCTACCTGTTTACAAGTCAATCTAGTTAGGAAATAAATGGGGAATTCCTTTATGGTTAACAATTCAAAGATAGAAACTTTGGTCCTAGGCCAAGCAACCATTGGTGAAACCGAAGATTGGGCCGATTCAGATCAGTTCAGCATCACATTAGAAGCTGGAAGAAGTTATCAATTTGAATTGAAACCCCTGAATGGAGGAGAAGAAATCAGTCATTTTTTATATTTGTATACTGACGATGAAGAATTTATTGATTTTGAGTCAACTATTGCATTAAGCACTTATATGGTGGGCTACTATTCTCCAGTAGAAAATGGTATTTACCATTTATCCGTTGAGGGACTTCAGCCCATGAGCTATCAAATCAAAGCTAAGGAAGTTTCGGATGATTTTTCAGCTACTACTGAAACAAGAGGCTGGTTGAGTATCGGAGAAACAGCAAAAGGAGAAATTGAAAATATATTTGATGAGGATTATTTCAGAATTGACTTAGTTGCAGGTCAGGCCTATGAATTCAATATAAAAGGAATCGGTAATGACCCACTTCTTGATCCCTACTCACAACTTCTCAATACTCAAGGTGAGTATATGGGTGAAGTCGAAATTTTAGGTAATGAGTCAAAAATTACTTTCACTCCAGAACGAAGTGGCACCTATTTTCTAAGTGTTATGTCAGGTTCTTCAGAAAGTACGGGGAATTATATTTTGTCTGCTTCTGCATCGGATAGCCATTCGGAAGATTTTTATACTGCGACTCCATTTAATTTAGGAGAAGCGTTAACGGGTCGCATTGAATCTAGGGATGATAAAGACAGCTTTGTGATAACGCTTGAAGAAGGAGGTATTTATGAATTTAGTTTGAAATCTACTGGTAATGATTATTTATTTGCACCTTCTCTTGGTTTATATGCTTATTATGATTCCACGTCTCCCGTTGTAACTTCTGCTTTTTCTAATACTACACCAATGATTTACCAAGCTTCTTATAGTGGGGACTATCATCTGACTGTTCAATCCTCTACTAGAGGAACTGGTGACTATTTTTTGCAGGTTAGAACCATTGTCGATGATTACCCTAGTCATACTATGACTCCAAGTATCATTGAAATTGGATCACCAACAGTAGGACGATTCGATTATATGTGGGATGAAGATGAATTCCACGTAACACTTGAAGCGGGGCAGGTTTATGAATTTAATTTAACTTCTGAGAATCAAGATAATAGCGACCCTTATATTTATATTTCAGAAGGAAATCGTATCTCTATATTTGATAGTAGCACTACTGATGAGTACGCTTACAACTTCAGATCACCCATAGTTTATACAGCAAGTCAGAGTGGCACAGCAACTTTGCTAGTTGGAACTCATATCCATCAGAGCACTCCCGCTAACTACACACTTTCTGTCGATCTTCTTGATAAAAATATCAGCTTGTTTGCTACAACCACAAGTGATTTATATCGCTTAGTAGGAGGTTCATTTCTAGCAGTTGATGAATCTAGAAGTGTTTTAGTCAACGATTACAGCATCAATGGACAGCAACTATCTGCAACACTAGTGCAAACAACACCTCATGGAGAATTAACATTTAATGCAGATGGAACTTTTTCTTATATGCCCTATGCAGGATTTGCCGGCATCGATCACTTTATTTATGAAGCCTCTGATGGGGTGAACCTCAGTGAACCAACGACAGTTACAATAAAGGTCAGCCCCGAAGGTGCGCCAGATGGTGTCGAGATTAGTGATTTCGGTAGCAATCGTATTGAAATTGATGAAGGTACTGCTTTTTCACGGCTGATTCGTTTTACCGATGATTTTGATGAAAATCAAGACGGATGGACTTCTATTGTATCTTTTCCAGATTATAGCCAATGGTTCAGTTCCATTGATTCAACTTCAAATGAATTTTTTATTTCTCATTACTTTACTGATAACGACAATATCTATGGAGGACCTATTACATCTAATTTGGTAACTCTTTCCGTCATCGACTCAACTGGTGATAAAGACATTAAACAATTTGAGGTCATTGTAAAGGATGTAGCGCCAACTATTGAGTTGTCAGGCTTTTCAACTGGAGAACAAACTGGAGAATATATTTTGGATCTAGGCCAAGTTATAGATCCGGGTAATGATACGATTTCTCAATATACGATTCACTGGGGTGATGGAAATTGGGACAATGTATTTTCTCCACACGATGTTACCCATATTTATAACAAGAATGGAGAATATTTAATTCAAGTTGATTTGCTAGATGAAGATGGTAAACATTTGAATGCAGGTAATTTACAAGTAGCCATCAACGACGCAGAGGTATATGAGAATGTTCAAATTGGTTATGCTCCAGATCGAATCACGCGTTCCGAACCGAATCTTTGGTTAAATGCTTGGACTAATGAGATACTCGAAACGAGGCATAAAGGAGTCTATGAAGATCTTTCTGAAGTATGGACAAATGTTAACTATTCCAGTTTAAACTCCAGCGCGTTATCAGGTGGGGACGTCTTTGGGGGTGATTTAGGTGTCAGCGGTCAATCAAAAGTAACTTCGAATATTACCCAAGAAATCGATGGAACAGAGGCATTAAGATTCGATCTTGCTGTAGCCGCATCGAGCATAGTCGTTGATTTATCGCGATTAGAAGCCGGTATAGATAAAAGATTCTATGATGCCGGACGCCTGCAATTATTAAATGGTGAAGGGGAAATCGTTGATGAAATGTGGTTTAGCGCGATCGATACGAGTGATGCAAGTGATGATCTACAAATAGTATTAACTCCCTCAGAAAATTTCACTTCTGCCATCTTTACTGCGGGAGTTTATGATGATAATGGCCAGTTCATTTATGGTGGACTTGCGGATCTTTATGGAAATTATGCAAATAACGCGATTAAGCTAAGTGATGGTTTAGGGCATGGAAGCAACTATATGATTAGTGGCATCGAGTTTGGTTTTTAAAATATTTTTGTGAACAATGATCTATCATGAGGAAATATGGATTTTTAGCGGTTTCCTTAAGTTGAAAAATTTCCCCCAACTTAAGTAAAGTAAAGGTAGTAGCAATAAAAATAGGGTAGATGGCTCTGAGATATTGGTAACAAATTGTGCTCTTATTAAATAAGACATATCAAAAGATGCGCCATCAATCCTCCATAAATCGCTATCGAATGAACGATGCCAGGTTTTATTATCAATAGGATTTTCAGTTTCTAGCCAATACCAATTATGACTTGCATCATTACTAAAAATTGACAGGAAATAGCTTTGATTATTAAGCAGGTGCCAGTCAGGAATTAACAACTCATATCTAAAAACTGGAACTCCAAAAAGATCGATTAACTGTTCAGAATTATCACCCAAGCCTTGGAAGATTTTTTCATAGAGTGCTTGACTGCCTGGATTACCGGTTCCATCATCCTTAAAAATACGAACTGTAAATGATTCCAAACTAGGAGAAATTGAATCATAGCTCCCCCACCATTCGATTGTGTTTATCATCACGCTCTGAAAAGTCTGGAATTTTTCTGCTGTTTGGGCGCCAGCCGGCCCAACACTTAGATAGCCATCTCCATTATTTAATGGCGATTGAACTCTGTAGATACTAGCCTCAGCAGGGAGAGAAATAAAACATAAAAGCAGTATCGCTGAAAATAGGTTATACAACTTACTAACCCTCCCTTCGATATTTGAAATATATTGATTAGGAAAAGACCTTACACCCATTTTACCAAAAATTACTTTTGCATATTTTGTATAGTATTACTCTAATTGTCAATTAACAATCTTTTCCCTAATTTCATATTGTTTCTTTAATGTTATTTTATCGCTATAGCTGCAATCTCATGAGAAATACTGCTGATTAATTACCGACATGAAACAAAACTTATTTTTAATACTCCATAGAGCATAGTATTTCTGGAAAACACATCCTGTGCCTCGAAAATTTTTTA
>CAZIDT010000134.1:0-4972 GCA_964537855.1 uncultured Nitrosomonas sp. | reverse complement strand
TCTCATTTTAACTGACCTCACCCATCTGTCCTTTTACCTGAGAGTTTTACGGTATGATGCTAGCTGTTCCGTGTGCCCCTTCGGTGGCTGAATTATATATTCAACGCTCTCCAGATTGCCTGTCACAAGCAGTTTTTGAAGTTAATCCGATGTTAACTATACCTGAGCGATTCCGGGGGAGTTACGCCTTCGGCGGCACTAAATGCGCACTTTCCTGCTTGGAAATTTATATTAGCAGCTTGTTAATATAGCATACCTTGCCAAGGTAACAAAGCATGCTTGTTGCCAACACCTGTTCTAATAATCTCCATAAAAATCCTCTTCAACCAAAAATTAGCATTAAAAATTTTCCATATACGTGTTAGCACGTATATAAATAAAATGATTTTTTGACTATATTTTTCCAAGTTAGGTGATAAAAACCTAATTAAAGATGAGTTTAGGCATCTCTTTTTTTGGAGGAATAATACGATGGAAGGATCTAGTGCGTTATCAAAAAAGAGGAAAGATTCTGATTCTTTAATGAAGGAAAAAACAGTAGATATTCAAGCAGAAAAACCAAACCAACACAAACGTATTGCGGTAGCGGCCTATTACAAAGCAGAAGCGCGTGGTTTCCAGCCAGGGCATGATATTGAAGATTGGTTAACAGCTGAAGCGGAGGAACAAAATGCAGAATTTACCTATTGAAACTGACAGGATTGCAGAAGTTAGACAAAACAATCTGAAAGAAAGAAACAAGTTTGCAGTACTCATACTTTCAGAGGATGGTGTCATTCAGGATTGTAGTAAGGAAGGAGCAAAGTTACTCGGCTATATCCCAAATAATTTGATTAAACTCCATATCTCTAAGTTATTACCTAAGCTACTAGAAATTGACTTACTTAAAGCCCAACGAATCAATCCCTACTTAAGATTTCTTTCACGGGTTGGTCATCAATTTGAGTTAGTAGAAATGAATGGCAAACGTTCTGTAGGTCAAATATTTTTTAGCGATATCGACAATGAAGCTGGTCACCAATTAGTTGTATTGATTAATCCTATGATAGAAAAGAATCAATTACATTAAGGTTAAAAAAGAATCCGGAATTTAATAGATATTGCCAAAGGAGCATATATGAAACAGGAGATCGTATTATCCGTTGTTTCAAGTGTTTTATTTATTTTGGTTGGGTTACTGCTATTGCCTATTGAATGAGATTAACTAATATTTCTAACATTAATACTTGAATTTATTTACCAAATTGATTCTAAGTATAGCGGGGTCAAATCAGCAATATCATTCAAATAAGCTGCGTCTGGTTTCATTTTTATTCTTCTTGTTGTTTTGGCTTCGTACCAAAAATAAATCGATACTTTACTAACAAGTATCCCATTGCAATAGTAGTAAGAGTTATCCACCAGGCGTTTTGTTTAAGCCATTCTTCTGGATTATGTTCTACATTCATCTGTATTTCTGCAAGTTCAACAACTTTCTTTGTTTGGTTCCTACCATCCGTAGTCTCAAGATGCAATAATAAGCTCAATGACTGCCGCCCCACTTTTTCTGGAAAAATATTCCAGGCCCACACAGTCTGGCGGTTATTTGAAAAAAGCTCCGCATGAGGACCAGGCTGGTCGATCTGAAAATTGGTGCCTACTATTTCAGCCTGCATGCCCGGCAATACTTGTGCAGTTAATCCTTGCAATGCCATTCCATATGCCGATTTATCGATAATATCATTGATCCGTTTAATCAGTTCTTTAGTATCCAGCTCTAGCGCGATATTAAATGACTGCAGTTCCTTTACAGACTGTGGAAGATCAATAGCCGAATGATCAACAGGTAATTTCATCATAACGACTGGTGGAAACTGCTTTGTTCCAAACAAGGAATGTGCCATAAAATTTAACGCATAAGGCACCAATAGCAAAATAATCAGCGCTGCAGGCAGAATCATTTCAAAGCTGATTTTAATCTTAGGCATGCTTTCTCCTGATAAGTTATTTTTCTCGGATTTTAGCATTCCACATATAATATTGAGTAAAGCCCTTTAGGTTGATTACTAGCTTAAGAGAATTAATCGATGAACAGCGATCAAGTCATTCCGATTTTAGTAGCGCATCGCGGTTACCCAACGTGCTATCCTGAGAACACCTTAGTTGGCTATGAGGTTGCGCTGCAAGCTGGCGCTTGCTATGTCGAGCTTGATATTCAACTCAGCGCACGTCATACCCCATTTTTATGCCATGATGACAACTTGAAGCGATTAACAGGCATTGATCAAAACATCACCGAATTAGATGATGAGGTCATTAAAACCTTATCGATTGCCTATCCCAAGCCATTCACTGCTTCAGGTCTCAGTCCTTCTAGCACTCGAACGGCGCCTTTTGTAGATCTACTTACATTTTGCGAGCTATTAAAAAAATGGCCAAAAGTAAAAGCATTCGTGGAAATCAAATTCGAAAGCATCGTTAAATTTGGACTAGAACTCACCGTCAAAAGTATTTTACAGGTATTGCAGCCTTATCGTGAGCAATGCATCATCATTTCATTTGACTGGCAAGCCGTTGCACTTGCCCGAAAAAAAGGAATGGAACGAATCGGTTGGGTTATTCCGCGATGGGATCATGAGCATGAAAAAATTGCCCATGCACTTGCACCCGATTATTTATTTTGTAGTATCTGGCGAATACCGCCTGCCATCGAAGAGCGCTGGAAAGGCCCGTGGCAATGGGTGGTTTATACGGTAAATGATAGTCAAACAGCTTTACAATACGCACAACAACATATCGGAATGATCGAAACTGATGCGATTGGTATCATGCTCAATGACCCCACCCTAAAACAGCATGCTTGCTAGCGAATCCTATGATCTAGTAGTTATTGGCGGTGGAATACAAGGCACTGCTATTGCTCAGGCTGCAGCAGCATATGGCTATAGCGTATTAGTTCTAGAAAAAACTGGCTTAGCTGCAGGCACATCAAGTCGTTCCAGTAAACTGATTCATGGTGGACTACGCTATCTTGAGCAAGGTCATTTTAGGCTTGTCCATGAAAGTCTACATGAACGCTCACGCTTGCTGCAATTAGCACCTACCCTCGTTAAATTAAGTCCATTTTATATTCCGATTTATCAAACGACCTCGCGAGGAAAATGGACGATTCGGGCAGGATTAACACTTTATAGTTTACTATCGGGGCTAGGACCAGCGTCTCGATTTCGTTCTGTGCCCCGTTCTGAGTGGGCACAACTCGATGGTTTATCAACCGTTGGGTTATCGCATGTTTTTCAATACTGGGATGCACAAACCGATGATCGGCTCCTCACCCAAGCGCTGATGCACTCGGCTATGAAATTGGGCGCTACATTGCGCTGTCCCGCTGAATTTACGCATGCTACCCTAACCCAGGATCGATGTGAGCTGATTTATCAATGGCAAGGCCAATCACACTACTGCTCTGCAGCGGTGATTATCAACGCAGCTGGTCCCTGGGTGAATCAAATTCTACAAAACATCACTCCCGCTCCTTCCATCTTGCCTATTGAACTCGTGCAAGGTACTCATCTAGTATTAGCAGGAAAACCAGACAAAGGTTGTTACTATTTGGAATCCCCGGTCGATCATCGTGCTATTTTTGTATTGCCGTGGTATCAACACACGCTATTAGGCACAACTGAAACAGTTTTTACCGGATCACCTGAGGCCTGTCGCCCTTTAGCAGCAGAAGAAGCATATTTAATCGAGTGTTTTCAACATTACTTTCCCAATCGAAATATCGTCGTTCGAGAAAAATTTTCCGGTTTGCGTGTTCTACCCAGAACGCAAGGATCAGCTTTTGCGCGCTCCAGAGATATTCAATTACTCTGTGATAATGCAGACCGCCCACGTATCATTACACTTTATGGCGGAAAACTGACAGTCAGTCGAGCAACTGCCCAGAAAGTGCTCAAAATAGCCTCACTGTCGCTGCCTCAACGCGACCCCATAGCTAATCTCGCTGAGCTCCCAATCGAATTGCCGCCCTCCCCATCCGAATATGCCTAGCACAGCAGTTACCTTAGCGATTGATCAAGGGACACATCTATCACGTGCGCTGTTATTCGATACAAACGGGGAAGTAGTCGCTCAATTCAGTGAACCCGTCGCAATCTTTCATCGCAGCGCAGTTGAAGTTGAGCAAAATCCCGATGAAATCATCGATTCAATCCACAGCATCATTGCACAATCGCTGCAATTCGCGAAACAGCATCAAAAATATATCACTCAAATCGGTTTGGCAACGCAACGCTCAAGCGTCATTGCCTGGAATAGCAAAACGGGAAAAGCGCTCAGTCCAGTTTTAAGCTGGCAAGATCGGCGCGCGGCAGATTGGCTAATGCCATTTGTTTCGCATCAAGATATGATTCATCAGCGTACTGGACTAAGACTCTCTCCGCATTATGGAGTCAGTAAATTACAGTGGTTAAGGAAAAATATTCCTGCGGTCATTGAAGCTGAAAAACAGCAGCAATTAGCACTGGGTCCGTTAGCAAGTTTTATTTTATTTCATTTACTCGAAGGCAATCGCTTCGTAGTTGATCATGCCAATGCTGCAAGAACACTATTATGGAATATCACCAGCTGCGATTGGGATGATACATTGCTAAAATTATTTGCAATCCCTCGACAATCCCTACCGCAATGCCGTCCTATTCGCCATCACTACGGTTATCTTAAAAATCACTCTATACCCATCACTGCGGTTAACGGGGACCAAACCGCTGCGCTCCATGGCACTGCAGAAGTCAATCTCAACCATGTTTGGGTTAATATGGGTACTGGTGCCTTCATTTTGAAATCAACCGATCAACAACTAATTCGTCATACTAAATTGCTGAGTGGCATTGCCGACAGCAGCGCGCAAGAAAAAAGCTATGTGCTGGAAGGCACTGTTAATAATGCAGGTAGTGCCATTGATTGGTTAGGTGAACGGGAATCGATTATT
>CAZIDT010000133.1:0-4972 GCA_964537855.1 uncultured Nitrosomonas sp. | reverse complement strand
GATTCCTCCCCATTTCCAAGCATCGCTTGTGGAAAATTTATTGTGGATCTCTCCATTACAAGCCTCTTTTTTTTATTTGTTTCGCTTGTATCGAGGAATATGGCGTTATGCCAGCATACCTGATTTGAAACGTATCTTCTGGGCCGTTACGTTAAGCGCAGTTGTAGTTCCGTTTGTATTATTCATGCTTAAGCTACCCGGCGTTGTTCCTCGCGCTGTGATCGTTCTTGCACCTTTGCTATTAATGCTCATTATGGGAGGAAGTCGAATACTTTATCGATCCTGGAAAGAGCAGCGCTTATATAGCTTTAAAAATTCTGAGCGTAACACGGTCATTATCCTTGGAACCGGAAGCATGGCAGTAAATCTCGTCAAAGAACTTGCGCATAGTCCAGATTGGCAGGTTGTTGGATTAATGGGTGACAGCCCCAAAAAGCAAGGATCTAGATTACATGGTGTTCGAGTACTAGGAAAAATCAATGACCTCGCTGACTGGGTGGAAAAATTAAGCGTAAGGCATGTCATCATTGCAATGCCCCCTACTCTTGTTAATGAACGTCGTCAGGCGCTTGAAATATGCTCAGAAGTAGGAGTAAAGGCAATGACGATCCCATCCTATGCTGATCTAGTCAGTGGGAAAATGACAGTTTCACAAATTCGAGATATCGAACTCGACGACTTGCTTGGTCGTGAGCCAGTTGTACTAGATACTGAAGGCTTACATGTTCTGCTATCAAATAAAACAATACTCATAACGGGTGCAGGTGGCTCAATTGGCTCTGAGCTTTGCAGGCAAATTATCACCTTTAAACCTAAACAACTGATTCTATTTGAATTGAATGAATTTGCACTTTATTCCATTCAAGAAGAATTTTGTAGCAAATATCCTGATACTGCGATGGCCTTTGTAATTGGCGATGTCAAAGATGAATCAAGATTAGAACAACTATTCGCACAATATCAACCTACTGTTATCTTCCATGCAGCTGCCTATAAACATGTCCCGTTAATGGAAAAAGAAAATACCTGGCAGGCCTTACAAAATAATGTCCTAGGTACCTATGTTTTAGCCAAATTAGCTATCAAACATCACATCACTAAATTTGTACTTATATCGACTGATAAGGCAGTTAATCCTACTAATGTAATGGGCGCAAGCAAGCGATTAGCTGAGATGGTTTGCCAAGCTTTACAACAATCTCTCCTCCAACAAGAGATAAATCAAACCAGTACCGATTCATTTAATACGCGTTTTGTCATTGTCCGGTTTGGAAATGTTTTAGGAAGCACTGGCAGTGTAATACCAAAATTTCGTGAGCAAATTGCGAGAGGAGGGCCTATTACAGTTACTCATCCTGATATTTCTCGCTATTTCATGTCAATTCAAGAAGCCGCACAACTCGTTCTTCAAGCCGGCTCTATGGGTGGAATAAAGGGTGGAGGGGAAATTTTTGTCATGGATATGGGAGATCCTATCAAAATCGTCGATCTCGCCAAAGATATGATTCGACTATCTGGATTGAGTGAGGAAGAAATTAAAATTACTTATACCGGTCTACGATCCGGTGAGAAACTCCATGAAGAATTGGTAACTAAAAATGAGAGCACTTTACCAACTCAGCATGAAAAACTTCAAATTACGTTATCTCATCCAGTAGACGAGCAATGGCTAGCTTTATTTATCACATGGCTCACCAAGCAACCGGCATTATCAGATACCGAAGTTCGCATAGCTCTAGCAAAATGGGTTCCTGAATACTCAGACAAAAATAGTGAACACTAACCAGCAAGTTTATTTATCGCCTTGAAGCTAATAATAGAAAATTATTGGTATCATTAATATTCAATGACTTATATTTTCAGCTTTGATCCCATCGCAAACCCTTATGCTAAGATTTTAATCTTAGGGACCATACCAGGAAATGCATCACTGATAGCGGGTCAATATTATGCGCATAAGCAAAATACATTCTGGAGAATAATGTCTGAGTTACTTCAATTTGAATTAAATTCATCATATGAAATAAAGATCCAAATGCTTAAATCAGCCCAGATCGCAATTTGGGATGTCCTAAAATCATGTAAGCGGGTTGGCAGTCTTGACTCAAGTATTTTACCTGATTCACAAACAGTAAATGATTTTCAGAACTTTTTTCAACAATACCAGCTTATTTCGAAGGTATATTTCAATGGAAGCAAAGCAGAAAACTGCTTTCACCGTTACGTTGCTAAAACAATTCATGGGGGTCCAAAGCAGTTTATCAGACTTCCATCAACTAGCCCCGCGAATGCTTCAATTCCCTATGAAGAAAAACTAAAACTCTGGCAAACAGCAATATTCCCATCGCTCAAGAACAATCTCCGGTAAAGAGCTAATTGTTGAATCCAAATTACGTAGTCATCTAAAAATTAATTTGACAAAAATCTCAGTGGATCGACAGGTTTACCTCGTTCCCTAATTTCAAAATGAAGTCTTACTGTTTCACTATCAGTATTGCCCATCTCAGCTATTTTTTGCCCTTTTGACACAGTTTCTCCTTCTCGGACCAAAATTTTGCTGTTATGCCCGTAAGCACTTAAATAAATATCATTGTGTTTAACAATAATCAAATTTCCATAGCCACGTAAACTATTTCCACTATAAACAACTGTTCCATCTGCCGAAGCCAATACCGATTGTCCTGCATTCCCAGAAATACTAACTCCTTTTGTTCTTTCAGAATACTTACTCAGAATTTTTCCATTTGTTGGCCAGCTCCATTTAATACTGTTGTTACTTCTCGGTGGAGCTACTTCTGGTTGATTTTTTGCAGGTTTCTCTACATCATTTGATTTCTCTATTTTGTTAGGAGAAGGCAAAATAGCTGTGGACTGACTTTTGGTAGGTGGAGTCACCTCTAAATCTGGCTTAATCACTGCAGGTTCAGAATAAGGCAACTTAATACTCTTAGGTTCTGCGATAACCATTGCTCCGGGTGGCGAACTTATTGGTTCTACCTGTAATGGTTTGATTGAACTAACCTCTGCTGGTGCTGCTGGCTGCGGTAATGCAAATAGTGTTGGTTGCACAGATTGACCTTCTGGTGCTGACTCAGCTACTTTCGATTGACGCGAAGGAACAAGTAAATCTATTTCTTGGCCAATTTTCAATGTATTAGGATCGGCAATACCATTCCATTGAACCAACTCTTTATAATCAACCCCATGTTTCAACGCAATCCCGTATAAAGTATCTCCCCTTTGAACGGTATAGAGTTGCTTATTTTGCATTCTCGGTTTGATATCTTCGGAAGGAGGAACACGTGCTAAATTTTGCTGTGATTCGACAATCGGCGCAGTATGAGGAGATACGCAGCCCGCTACAATCCAACACAGTATTAATAGTAGCGCAACTCGATGAATATCAGTAACCAAAAAATATCGGTTAATATTTAATTCAAGACAATTTTTTGCTGAAACACCAGACACAATTCTTTCCTTTATCAATTGACCGAACATCTCAGATAAACCTCCCTACAATCGCCTATTTATTTACTACACCAGACAAAATTGGTACAAACTTTACTTCATCAAGTATGGTCTCAATGAAACCTTGAGGTGTATGCTCAATTACGCACAAGAATTGTTTTGAAACACCTTTTGGGTAAACCATCCTACCTCCTACTGTTAATTGCTCTAATAGCAATTCAGGTATTTGAGTTGTTACAGCTGTCATAATGATCGCATCAAAAGGCCCCGCATCAGGCAAACCCAGCAATCCATCCGCATGTTTAAGACTAATATTAGTTATTCTGAGTTCTCGTAATCGAATACGAGTTCGCGTTAGCAAGGGACCAATACGCTCTATCGAATGTACCTCCTTTGCCAACTTTGCTAAGACAGCTGTTTGATAACCACACCCGGTTCCAATTTCAAGCACTTTATTTAGACCATGATTTCCTCGTAATAACTCAGTCATCCTAGCAACAATCCAGGGACTCGAAATCGTTTGCCCAAAATTAATCGGTAATGAAACATCTTCATAAGCTCTCGATGCCAACGCTTCTTCCACAAAAAGATGACGAGGAATCGTATTCATTACTGCAAGTACCATTTCATCCGTAATACCTTGTTCACGTAATCGTTCAACCATTCTCGCTCGAGTACGCTGTGAGGTCATGCCTATGCCATGATGAGCATCCACTCTCTAACCCTTTTCAATCAATTTTTTTCATCAAAACACTCATTCCGATAAATCTAACCAATCTTTTAAATAGCCTATCTGATCATATCGTGTAAGATCAATTTGCAAGGGAGTAATTGATATTTTATTATTTTGGATCGCAAAAAAATCCGTACCTTCGCCCGCATCTTGTGCAATACCAGCCGCCCCAACCCAATAGATAGTCTCACCTCTCGGGTTTGTGGATTTAATAACTGGCTCTGCTTTATGGCGACGCCCCAAACGGGTAATATCCATACCTGCTATTTGATTAAGTGGAATATCAGGCACATTGATATTTAATAAAATAGGCACATGGATTTTTCTTTCCATAAACCGTTTCACCATTTCTAAAGCTACCTGAGCAGCAGTAGCAAAATTACTCTCCGATCGATTTACTAATGATACCGCTATGGAAGGTATGCCAAACAAGAAACCTTCCGTCGCTGCTGCAACTGTTCCAGAGTAAATTGTATCATCACCCATATTAGCACCATCATTAATTCCTGAGACTATCATATCTGGCAAATAATCGAGCATTCCGGTTACGGCTAAATGCACGCAGTCGGTTGGCGTACCATTCACAAAATAAAAACCATTGGGTGATTTATGCAATTTAAGTGGACGATCAAGCGTTAAAGAGTTACTTGAGCCACTTCGATCTCTTTCTGGTGCAACAACTACGATTTCAGCAATTGTAGAGAGGGCATTGGCAAGATGCGCAAGACCAGGTGCAAAGTATCCATCATCGTTACTAAGCAATATGCGCAT
>CAZIDT010000132.1:0-4974 GCA_964537855.1 uncultured Nitrosomonas sp. | reverse complement strand
TGGAGTTGTAAAAGAATATGACTTGATAATTTACCATCACATAATGGCATTGCTCTGCCGCAATCACCTCATTCCAATCCAGCCGCAATGCGTTGCCGTGCACGATATGCGCGGATTTGGTCAGCGGCAAGCGGGTGAAATATTGGCCGAATTCTTCCGACACTTGCGCGTTCATCTGGTGGTCGGTGAGCCACAAGGCAACTTGCGCGATTTGCACCGGGAATTCTTCGATTTCAATGCCGTAAAACTGGTCGACATTTACTCGTATCAATCCGCCGATATCAACAAATTTTTGGCCGTGTTGGGCAGAAAGTATTGCGTGGAGTACTAAAAGTTCAAGTGTGCGCAGTTCGCGGTACGCGATCACCAGGAAATTGCCGCAACCGCACGCCGGATCTAAAAATCTGAGGCTGGCGAGTTTGCTGTGAAACGCTTGCAGGTTTTGCGTGCGGCCTTTGACGGTCTGGCGGATTTTTTCAAATTCGGCGTGCAGTTCATCGAGAAACAGCGGGCGGATCAGCTTCAGGATGTTTTCCTCGGTGGTATAGTGCGCGCCAAGGTTGCGCCGCGCATTCGGCGTTTCATCCATGATGTTCTGGAACAACGAGCCGAAAATCGCCGGGGAAATGCCGCTCCAGTCGAGCGCGCAGCAATATAACAACGCGGCACGCATGTCGCGGTCGAAGCTGGCAAACGGCAGGCGCTCTTCAAACAATTTGCCGTTGACGTATGGGAACCTACTCAGCGTGTCGTCGAGGTTTTTCAGCCGCGCATGCTCCGGTGTGTTCAGAATGTCGAACAGTTGCGCCAGTTGCGACGCCAGGTCGCTGCCGTCTTCGCGTGTTTGCTGGCCGATGAACTCAGTGAACTGGGTGCGCTCGAAAATACCGGTGTCCTCGGCGAACAGGCAAAACAGTAATCGTACCAGGTAGACTTCCAAGTCACGCGGCTTGGCCTTGCCATAACCGATCTGTTTCAATTGGTCGTGCAGCTTCGCCATGCGCTGCACCGCCTTGGCATTGACCGGACTTTCTGGTGAAATTTTTTGCGGCTGGTAACCGGCGATAAACCAGAACAGCTTGACGTTTTTGTGCAGTTCCTTGAGCAGAAACTCGGTCTGCGTGCCTTCCACCATGTCGTACAAACGAAAGCGCGCAAAGTCGCTGACCAGCACGAAACGCGGCAACTCGTGTTCTTTCAGGCCGGGAAAATAATCAATCGCTTGCTGATAAGCGCGATCCAAGTCTTTACCGCGCGATTTGTGCTCGATTAGCAGATTGCCCTTCCACAGCCAGTCGATGTAACCGTCACGATCGCCGAGTTTTTTGACTTTCTGCTCAAAGCTGCCGATGCGCCGCGAGGTGATGCCGAACACGTTGAAAAACTCGATCCAGAACGGCTTGGCGTCGGCGTCTTCGGATTCCGCTTTGACCCATTCGCGGGAAAACGCCAGCGCGCGGTCTTTGATTTCGTTCCAGGCTAGCGCCATTTATTCTCCGAGTAATAGCTACAAATTAATTAAATTTGTCTGATTTTAGTTAGTCACCGTAGCATTATAATAACTACACGGCTATTTTCTCAGCACAAAACATATTTCTATCGAATACCTTTAATTCATGATGGTTTAAGCCATTCTTAAATCAAACCTAAAATAATTCAAAGCAATAAAATGAGTTGATATTTCTTATAAAACTGGTTAAATTCTCAACCAATGCAGTCGGTTAAATGAATAATCTCTAACTATTGCATTGATTAATTTTTTTAGAGAGACGACATTAAAATCCAATCAGTACCTCGAAAGGTATTCGGTTTGGTTATAGCAAACTAGGGTTCCGACTACTTCTGATCAAAGAAGCAGTGCTGGTCCGAGAGTTTCTGGCTTCGCTCATAACGAAGCTCCACGGAGGGATAAAAGCCCGGGAGATCGCAAGTGTTTTACACACTACGACTCTCTGTGTTTTATCTATCAAAATGGAGGCTTTGTTATGTCAATGAATCAAATCTTCGCAATCGATATCGTAGCGATGCTCGCTTTACAGTCGATACTGCATCGTGCTCATATCGTTTTCCAACAGCTAACACACCCGGCTCTGCTGCAAAAAAGGCACAGATCTAGCCATACCTTGGCTCAAAGCAATTCTGTCATTTTTCATCTCGCGACTATTTCTCAATTGGAGCCACACTTATGACTTCATCTCAACACAATAACCAACCCATCGCTAGCAACGTGATCGCTGAAAAAGCAATGTTGCAGCGCAATATGGGTATCTGGAATAGTTTTACACTCGGATTCGCCGTCGTATCCCCGGTTGTGGGTCTTTATGCGATTGTCGGTGTGCAAGCGCAAGTTACTGGAGGGGGATGGTTTATTGCCCTTATAACTTGCCTCATCATGCAATTATTTGTAGCAACGATTTACGCAGAGCTAGCATCCCAGTTCCCCATAGCGGGTGGCGCCTATAAATGGGCGCGTCAGCTCGGTGGGCCCGTCACAGGTCAATACGCAGGCGCCATCTATATTTGCTCGACCATCGCCATGTTAACGACAACTGCTTATACAGGGGGAATTTGGCTCGCAATCCTATTTGATTCCGCAAGCCATTCTGGCAGTACGATGGTTCTTTGGGGCATGATATTTCTGCTCATCTGCCTTGCTCTTAACTTAGCCCCAGCTAGCTGGTTTAAATCAGTCATTGCCATGGGTGTCTACGCAGAAATAATTGGATCATTCGGCATGGCCGTGATTCTGTTCTTTTTCTTTCGCACGCTACCGATCAGCGAGCTATTCCAGCACCTCGGCACCGGTACTGCGCCTAGCACCCTATCTGCATTTTTAGCGGCACTCGCCATTGCAGGTTGGGCATTTATCGGATTTGACGCCTGTTCGACAACCTCCGAAGAAACTCACCAGCCTAAGCGCTCGGTTCCACGTGCTATTTTCCTTGCGCTACTGGCGGTTGGTTCAGTGGTGGTATTCAATTCTGCTGCCCTCACCTTATCGGTGGATCAGGCCACCTTGACTTCAACCAGTTCAACCTTTGATCCCATTACCCCCCTTGTCACAGCGCATATCGGCGCTTGGGTTGAGAAACCCTTTCTTCTCATCGTCGTCATTGCTTTCTTGGCATGTGGTGCCTCTGTGGTTAAGTACACCTCGCGTATCGTTTTTTCAATGGCACGGGAAGGCAATATGCCTCAGGTGCTTAGCCGAGTTACCCCGAATGGCACACCGCATTTCGCCATTCTTGCGACCGTCACGCTTGCCAGTCTAGGGTTACTGTTTGGATTAAGCGATGAAGCGGTCGCGACCATTATTGCATTTGGCACCGGTGGGCTCTATGCCATGTTCGCGATGACAACCGGAGTGGGTTTATTTAGTCGACTAACCGGACGGTGGAATCCCATGCTCGGGGAACTTAAGCTCGGTAACTGGGGATTGCCCATCAATAGTGTGGCCTTTGTTTGGTCTGTATTCGAATTAGTCAACATTGCCTGGCCACGCGCGTATATTGCTTCACCGAATGCACCATGGTGGCAACTCTGGGCTGTCCCGTTGGTACTAGGCAGCATTTTAAGCTTAACAACCTTGGCAATTCTGATTAGAGGAGGAAAACATGAATCAAAGCAATAAATTTTTCTGGACACTTTCCATCCCGACGGGGTGCCACTGGTCAGGCATCATTCGGAGAGGGACGACGCTGAGATTAACCGATACCCAAGGCAATGCCAATGTATCCGCATTATTTTATAACCAAGAAGAAAAATTGGAACGCTATAACATGGCGGATACGCTGAAAGCCCAGCATACTTTTTATCTAACGAAAGGCCACGCGTGCTATTCAGATATGGGAAGGATATTCTGTTTGATCACCGCAGATACTGTCGGTTGGCATGACACGGTTTGCGGCTTAAGTGATCAGGCCATGATTAAACAAAAATATGGCGCTACCCGCTATCAAGAACAGCAAAACCAAATGTATCGCAATGGCCTAGATGGCATGCTGATTGAACTGGGAAAATGGGGATTAGGCATGCGTGATCTGGTTTCCAACATCAATTTCTTTAGCAAAGTGACCGCCAATCCACAAGGTCAACTGACATTTCACCCTAATCACAGCCAAGCTGGGGATTACATTGATCTCAGTTTTCAGATGGATACCATCGCGGTGCTCTCCATGGCGCCTCACCCCTTGGATACGGCTGCAACCTATCCATCCGGCGTAGTCGAATTATCGATGTTTCATTCAACCCATTCAGCAGAACCCATTAATTTGCAGCAGGCTGAAAATAGCAGAGGCTTGCTGAATACCCAGCAACTTTATAACCCGATCGGAGAAATAAAATGATTGCTCATCCACTTGTCGAAAGCAACCTTGATCCTGCGTTAGCGGTTATGGATGAAATCTGCCCGGCAGGCGAACCCTGGACTAAGGTCATCAAACAAAATCAGATTTTTCGCATTGTCGATTTAGAAGGAAATCAGGCAGTCGATACGTTATTTTTTAATGCTCATGCACCACAAGAACGCTACAGTGCATCCGACACCATCCGCACCCAAGGCAGCTTATATCTAACGACACATAGCAAACTCTATTCCAATTTTGGAAATAGTATGCTCACTATCATCGCCGATACCTGTGGTCGGCATGACACGCTTGGAGGAGCTTGCGCAGCGGAAAGCAACACCGTCCGCTATGCGCTGGAAAAATATCCGATGCATAGCTGCCGGGATAACTTCTTATATGCGCTGGCCACTGAACCCATTTTCAACCAGCTTGGGATGAATAAGCGCGACCTCCCCAGTAATATTAATTTCTTCATGAATGTCCCCGTAACCGAAGCTGGAAATCTGGAATTTGTTGATGGGCTTTCAGCGCCGGGAAAATATGTAGAAATGCGTGCTGAAATGGACGTCATCGTCCTGATTTCCAATTGCCCCCAGTTGAATAACCCTTGCAATGCTTATCATCCTAC
>CAZIDT010000131.1:0-4985 GCA_964537855.1 uncultured Nitrosomonas sp. | reverse complement strand
ACTCGTTGATATGCTAATGAATGAAGGAATTGAAGTACTTTGATTTCTGCTCTAAGATCAACGAAAGTCACTCAAAAAAAATGATACAGATTTCTTAAATGCTATACCATTATAAGTATCATTAAAAAAACCAGGCCGATTAGAATAGGTTATGTTTCTTAAACATTATCGTTCCTCTCAAATAAAAGCAGTTTGCTTGCTGTTTATTATGGCCATACTTACGAATACGTTAGGTTGGTCATTTAATAGCAAGGTATACACGCATGAATTAGAACATCTTCGATATAGTGAGTTATTCACAGCCAACCCAGAGAATCACCGCACGTTGCATCGCGAGCTATCTGATAATGGAGAAATCGATGCAGCTACTCATCTTTGCTTGCATTCCGCCGGACAATGCCAGCCTTTCTATTTTAATCCGGTTATCACGGCCGTCATGGTTTTTAATACGATTGAGACCGCCCCAGCAAAAATCTCTAGTCGGCTTCCAGACATAACCCTTGAAACTTTTCTCCGCCCCCCCATTTCCTCAAATACATAATTTTTCTAGTTTAGTTAGGCTAGTTGATCTGGCTAAAATCTCTACAAAGCACTGTTTTTCAGTATTTTGCCATCAATACGAGCACTGATTCTTTCTATCGCTATTAGTAAAAATTAGCTTGGTTAGTGCAAGTTAGATGACGAGACAACTAAATTAGATTTCTTGGAATCTGCGTCAACTAAAGCACTTTCATATTAGAGGAACAGCATGCGTTGTATACATCTCAATCAAGTAAGGTCGAATTGGGTACCGCCTAGAACACTAAATATTTGGTTGCTTTTATTTGCCATAATTGGTTTCTTACATCCAGCAAAAGCCAATTCTGATTTATTCATGGAGAACTTGGAAAATACCAAGGTCGATCATCAAAATAAATCTCCTGCTGACGATGGTAAAAATATTACGTTACTCAATGCAATCAGTCTGACCATACTTCATAATCCAGAACTTGCATCTCTAGCTAAAGAAATCACTGCATTAGAGGGAGCAACCTTACAAGCGGGTTTATTTAGAAATCCAGAATTGTCATTTAACGTTGAAAACCCTGGAAACATCCAGAAGCTACGCGGTGATATCAATTCACCGGATGCTGTCTCTCAGGAAGTGGTTCAACAACTCACCACAATCAGAATTGGTCAACTGCTTGAATTAGGCGGCAAACGCATGGCTCGAGTCCAAGCCGCTCAACTAAATGAAGAGCTAGCGGTAAGAGATTATGAGGCTAGGCGAGTTGATATTATTGCAAGAGTTGCTAATGTATTTACCGAAGTTTTAGCAGGCCAGGAGCGACTTAAACTTGCCGAGGAAACCAAATTACTTGCTCAAAATGTGGTCGATAAAGTTGTATTAAGAGTGCAAGCTGGAAAAGTGCCGCCAATCGAAGAAACCAGAGCTAAAATAGGCCTTTCTGCTGCACGCATTGAGTGGGAACAAGCACAACGAGATTTGGCTTCTGCACGTAAAAGACTTGCACTAATGTGGGGTAGCACTTCTCCACAATTTGATCAAGCCCTAGGCTCACTAGAAACATTTACCCCCCCTCCCAACTTTCATCAATTGCAAGAACTAGTTTTATCAAATCCAATGGCACTCCGTGCCATGAAGAATATCGAACACCGAAAAGCATTGGTAGAAGTAGAAGAAACACGCCGCATACCCAATCTCACGGTAAATGCCGGCATAGTCCATCACGCACAACTTGGGGGAACTACAGCTGTTGCTGGGCTCATGATCCCCTTGCCCTTATTCGATCGCAATCAAGGTAATTTAAAAGAAGCAAATGAGCGAGTGAACAAGGCTGAAGATGAACGCCTAGCGCTAGAGCTTCGACTTAAAACCGAGCTAACTCAGTCTTATGAGTCTTTGACAGCCGCTTGGAATGAAATAAATATTTTGCGAAGTGAGATATTACCTGGCGCCAAGAGCGCCTTCAACGTGATGCGTAGAGGCTATGAACTCGGTAAATTTGGCCTCCTGGAATTGTTAGATGCACAGCGTGTCCTTTTCCAGAATCAATTATTGTATGTTCGCGCACTAGCTAATTATCAGCGCCTTATCAATGATATCGAGCGACTGATTGCGGTACCGATCGACAGTATTGCACCTGCGCCATCAAATACCATTCAATCGAATAAAAAATACTAAAGCGCTACTTTAAAAGGAAAAATTATGAATAAAGTGCGATTAATCCCAATCTTAATCGTCATTGCCATAGGTATAGTGCTCGGTGGATTGATCCTGACATTAGATAAATCGCCTGTCAGTTCCACTGATCCAGTTACCGATGGAAATAACTCACAACTTGAGCCAAAGCAATCAAATATTGGACCGCGAGGCGGTAGCTATTTCTCTGATCACGAGTTTGGTTTGGAGCTAACTATTTTTGAGCAAGGCGTTCCACCTCAATTTCGAATTTATCTTTATGAAAAAGGGAAGGCTCTACCACCATCTGCTGCAAAAGTATCTATCGCATTGTCGCGCCTTGGTGCGCCGATACAGCTCATTCACTTTTCACCCGAAGCAGATTACTTATTAGGTGACCAAGCTATCCATGAACCACATTCATTTGAACTAATCATTACCGCCGAACGAAACGGACAGACTATTCGCTGGAAAATGAGCCAAGTTGAAACTCGCTTGGAGATGACCAACGAGATGCTAAAAACTATCGGAGTTGAAATCCAAACTGCGGGCCCAGCAATCATTCAATCTACTCTTAAATTACCTGGTGAAATTGTACTTAACCCCGACCGAATGGTACAGGTAGTCCCACGCTTACCAGGTGTTGTTGCTGCAGTAAATTTTGAAATTGGGCAAATCGTAAAAAAAGGACAAGTACTCGCAATAGTAGAAAGTCAAATCCTGGCAGACCTGCATAGTCAGTATATCGCGGCCCAGAAACGACTCGTGCTTGCTCAAACGGTATACGAAAGGGAAAAATTACTTTGGGAAGAGAAAATCTCAGCCAAGCAGGATTATCTAGCAGCTCAACTTGCACTGAATGAAGCCAAAATCGCTTCTGATTTATCGTCAGAAAAGCTGCGTGCGCTGGGTGTGCAGCCCAAAGTTGGCTTACAAGCAAAGGACCTCACTCGATATGAAATTCTGGCTCCCATCTCTGGCCTCATTGTAACAAGAACAATTGCCCTTGGCGCCGCACTCAAAGACGACGTAACTATCTTTACCCTTGCCGACATGGCTTCGGTCTGGGCAACTCTTACAGTTTATCCGAAAGACTTGAGTCTGATTAAGGTGGGTCAAAAGGCCTCGATCAAAGCCACTGCATTTGATGTAGAAGGTAGCGGGATCGTCTCATACATCTCGCCACTTATTGGAGGACAGACACGTACTGCTACAGCGCGTGTCGTTTTAGATAATCAAGATGGTCGATGGCATCCAGGCATGTTCGTGAATGTCGAGCTTATTTCCGAAGAGAATGAAGTGCCGATTGCCGTTTCAACAGAAGCGTTACAAACCTTGCGCGATTGGACAGTGGTTTTTGGTCGCTATGGAAACTATCTAGAAGCAAGGCCACTCGAACTCGGCCGCAGCGATGGAAAAATGGTAGAAGTCATAAAAGGACTATCTGCTGGGGAACAGTATGCTACGGGAAATAGCTTCGCAATCAAGGCTGATATTGAGAAAGCAGGAGTAACTCATGATCATTAAGTGGGTCTTTTTGGAAAAAAAGTCTGTGAGGAGGGGCCATGTTTGAGCGCATTTTACGCTTATCCATCGATCATAGTGGGCTAGTCCTGGTTGCTGTGTTAGCCATGGCACTATTGGGGATGAGTAACTACTTTAGACTCCCGATCGATGCCGTACCTGATATTACCAATGTTCAAGTGCAAATCAATACTACAGCGGCCGGTTATTCTCCATTAGAGGCAGAACAACGCATTACCTTCCCGATCGAAATGGCCATGTCTGGATTACCTGACCTTGAATATACCCGCTCTCTATCGCGTTATGGTTTATCCCAAGTAACGGTCATTTTTAAAGACGGAACGGATATCTATCTAGTCCGGCAGCTCGTAAGCCAACGCTTACAAGAAATCAGAACGAAACTACCCATCGGCGTTGTTCCGACCATGGGCCCCATTTCCACGGGATTAGGTGAAATATTTATGTGGACTGTTGATGCTGATCCCAGTGCACGTAAAGCAGATGGTACTTTATATACCCCAACCGATCTACGAGAAATTGAAGACTGGATCATCAAGCCACGCATGCGAATGGTGAAAGGGATCACTGAAGTCAATTCAGTTGGCGGTTACGTCAAGCAATTTCATGTCACACCCTACCCTGAAAAACTGATTTCTTATGGGCTTACCTTGCAAGATCTCATTACCGCGCTTGAACGAAACAACATTAATGTAGGGGCAGGTTACATCGAAAAAAGTGGGGAACAATACTTAGTCAGAGTGCCGGGTCAAGTCGCTAATCTAATCGAAATCGGCGAGATCATTCTCGGCAGTAATCAAGGTATACCAATCCGCATCAAGAATGTTGCAGATGTGCTGATCGGAAAAGAACTGCGAACAGGTGCCGCCACACAAAACGGTCACGAAGTGGTGCTGGGAACAGCTCACATGCTCATTGGAGAAAATAGTCGAGTAGTTTCACAAGCTGCGGCTGAGAAATTAGCTGAAATTAATCTCAGCTTACCTCCCGGCATAGCTGCCACACCTGTTTATAATCGCACAACGCTTGTAGATAAAACCATTAGCACCGTTTCCAATAATTTATTGGAAGGCGCCGCGCTCGTTATCGTGGTATTGTTTATAGCATTAGGCAATCTTCGTGCCGCATTGATCACTGCGTTAATCATCCCTCTCTCCATGCTCTTCACGATCAGTGGCATGGTAGCGAGTAATGTCAGCGCGAATCTACTCAGTTTAGGTGCACTCGATTTTGGCATCATTGTTGATGGCGCAGTCATTAT